>CALRMF020000083.1:0-9993 GCA_943369035.1 Curvibacter sp. AEP1-3 | reverse complement strand
CATGCTCGGGGCCGACGCCAGGGTAGTCCAGCCCGGCGCTCACGCTGTGCGTCTCGGTCACCTGACCGTCTTCGTTCTGCAGCACATAGGTACGGTTGCCGTGCAGCACGCCCGGGCTGCCGCGCTGCAGCGAGGCGGAGTGCTTGCCGCTGTCCATGCCCTCGCCAGCGGCCTCCACGCCAATCAGACGCGTGCCCTCGTGCGGGATGTAAGGGTAGAAGATGCCCATGGCGTTGCTGCCGCCACCGACGCAGGCCACCACGGCATCCGGCTGTGCGGTCTTGCAGCCGGCGCGCGCCAGCATCTCGGGCATCTGCACCAGGCATTCCTCGCCGATCACACTCTGGAAGTCGCGCACCATCATCGGGTAGGGGTGCGGGCCGGCCACGGTGCCGATGATGTAGAAGGTGTTGTCCACGTTGGCCACCCAGTCACGCATGGCCTCGTTCAGCGCGTCCTTGAGCGTCTTGCTGCCGGACTCGACGGGCACCACGGTGGCGCCCAGCAGCTTCATGCGGTAGACGTTGGGGCTCTGGCGCTTGACGTCCTCAGAACCCATGTAGACCACGCACTCCAGCCCGTAGCGCGCGCAGATGGTGGCCGTCGCCACGCCGTGCTGGCCGGCGCCGGTCTCGGCGATGATGCGCGTCTTGCCCATGCGGCGCGCCAGCATGGCCTGGCCGATGGTGTTGTTGATCTTGTGCGCGCCGGTGTGGTTGAGGTCCTCGCGCTTGAGGAAGATCTGGGCGCCGCCCTGCTCGCGGCTCATGCGTGCCGCGTGGTAGACCGGTGAAGGACGGCCGACAAAGTGGGCCAGCTCGTACTTGAATTCGGCGAGGAATTCCGGGTCGTGCTGGTACTTGGCGTAGGCTTCTTTCAGCTGGTTGATGGCCTGAGTCAGCGTCTCGCTGACAAAACTGCCGCCGTAGATGCCGAAATGGCCCTTGGCATCGGGCTGGTGGTATTCAAACATGATGGATTTGGCAGGACTCAGCCTGCAATTGCGTCGTCAGCAGCCCGCACGGCGGCGACGAACTGGTGGATCTTGCTGGCGTCCTTGATGCCTTTGGAGGCTTCGACGCCAGAGCTCACATCCACGGCCAGCGATTTACAGCGCGGCCGCACCTGCCGGATGCCATCGGCCACGTTTGCAGGTGTGAGCCCACCACTCAAGACGAGGTGAGCGTCGACGCTTGGAGGCAGAAGTGACCATTCGAATGATTTGCCGCCGCCCCCGAACCCGTCGACATGGGCGTCGAGCAGGATGGCTTGGGCGGCCGAGTAATCCTGGGCGTATTTTACGAGGTCGAAGCTGCGGCCGGCGTCGCCCAGCGGAATGCGCGCCGCGCGCAGGTAGGGGCGGGCGCCCTGCCCGCTCGCCAAGAGGCAGTCGGCCGCCGTCTCGTCTCCATGAAATTGCAGGGTGGCCCCCGGAATATCAGCGCAGGCAGCTATGATATTTGTAGCGTTTTCGTTGACGAACAGCAGCACCGGGGTGACGAAGGGCGGCAGGCGGCGCGCCAGTTCGGCGGCGCGCTGCGGCGAAACAAAGCGCGGGCTCTTGGGGTACAGCACAAAGCCGACCGCATCGGCACCGGCGGCCACGGCGGCATCCACATCCTGTTCGCGCGTCAGGCCGCAGATCTTGATTCGGGTGCGGTTCATGGCAGCCAATCATACGCAGGCGTGCGATCGGGCAGGCCCCAGCGTGCGTCGTAGCGCGGGCCGAGGAAGTACAGCCCGTCGGGCGAGAAGGTGGGGGCAGCGGCATCGCGGCTGCGCGCGGCGATCACGGCGTCGATCCATTCCGGTGACTGCTTGCCCTGGCCGATGACGACCAGGCAGCCCATGATGTTGCGGATCATGTGGTGCAGGAAGGCATTGGCCTCGAACTCGAAGCGCCAGTAGGCGCCGCGCCGACTGATATCGAGACGCGTCAAGGTTTTCACCGGCGACAGCGCCTGGCAGGCTGAGGCGCGAAACGAGGAGAAGTCGTGCTCGCCCAGCATGCGACTCGCAGCGTCCAGCATCGGTTCGAGGGTCAAGGGCTGGAATACCCAGCCGACGCGCCCGGCGTCGAAGCTCGGGCGCACCGGCGACTCCAGCAGGAGGTAGGCGTAGCGGCGCGACAGCGCGTTGGCCCGGCAGTGGAATTCGTCCGGCACCAGGTGGGCCCATTGCACGGCGATGTCGCGTGGCAGGAAGGTGTTGGTGCCGCGCACCCACGAATAGGGCGTGCGCTCGGCGGTGGTGTCGAAGTGCACCACCTGCATCAGGCCGTGCACACCGGCATCGGTGCGGCCGGCGCAGAGGGTGGAAATACGCTGGTCGGCGAAGCGGCCAAGGGCCTTTTCCAGCTGGTCCTGGACCGTGCGGCCCGACGGCTGGCTCTGCCAGCCGTCGTAGGCCTGGCCGTTGTAGCTGACGCCTAAGGCCACCCTCACGGCTGGGTTGCGTCCATCTATGGTGCCTTCGGAACGGGCCGGCTCAGCCGAGTCGGCTCAAGGCTTCCTGGGCCTTGGTCTTCATGTCGCCCGTGGCTTCGGCGATGATTTCCTCGATCAGGGCGCGCGCGCCGTCGGTGTCCCCGATGGCGCTGAACTCCTCGGCCAGCGCCAGCTTGGTGGCCAGCGGGTCGTCGGAGACCGGCGTCTGCTCGGTCGACGGACCGTCCAGATCAAGCGACAGGGAGCCGAGATCGAACTCCAGCGCGCCGCTGTCGGCCGGCTTGGACTCGGCAGGGGCTGCCACGGATTCGACCGGCGCGGTGTCGGAAGCCAGTGCAGGTGCTTCGAAGTCCAAGCTGTTGTCATCAACCCGGGCCGATTCGGCCGGCAGATCGAAGTCCAGGTCCACCGCGGTCGGGGCGGTGGCGACGGGCTCCGATGCGGGTGCAGCAGCGGGACGGGGTTCATCGTCCAGCGAGAAGTCCAGGTCCAGATCGAGATCGACGCTGGAGGTCGTCGGGGCAGCCTCCGTCACAGGTTCCGGCTCGGCGACCGGAACATCAGCAGGCGGTTCCGCGGATGCAAATTGCGGCGCCGCGTCGCTGGCGGGCAGGCCTCCTGGCTGGTAGAGGGCGTTGCCGGGGTCGATGCCCAAGCCGAGTTCGCAGACGCGGTTCCACTCCGGGCCCTCACCGCTGGTCTGACGGTGCACGCCGGTGGCGATGCTCTCGAAGGCACGGACATCACGGCGCTTGGCGTAGATTTCCAGCAGCTTGAGCTGGATGGCCAGACGGTCCGGGTGGGCGCGCAGGGCTTCCTTCAGGATTTCCTCGGCCTGCAGGTCGCGGCCATAGGCCAGGTAGACGTCGGCCTCGGCAACCGGGTCCACGTCGTCCGCCGCATCCAACTGGCTGGGCGAGTAGACCATGGAAGAGCCGGTGGCGCCGTCGTGGGTGTCCACGCGTTGGCCGCCGCTGGCGCCAAAGAAGGAGTCCGGCTGCAACTTGCTTTCTAGGAAGGAGCTGTCCATCGGGACTGCCTGCCGCCGCTGGCGCACACGGTAGATGCCCAAGCCAGCCAGCAAAGCGATCAGGCCGGCGGCCGCTCCTGGCATCAACGGGTTGTCCAGAATTTCGTCCAGCAGCCCCGGTTGCTCCACCGGCATCGGCGCCGGCGCCACAACCGGCGTACGCTTGGCGGGTGCCGAGGCGGCAGCCGCTGGTGCGGATGCGGCAAGTTGTGGTGCGGAGGCTGCCGCAGCCGGCGCCTCGGCCGCAGGTGCCGAGGCCACTGCAGCGGGCTCCGGAGCCACTTGCGGGGCGGAGGCTGCGGGGCTCGGCACGGACGCGGCCGCACTCAGCTTGCTGAGTTCGGCGATGTTCTTGGACAGCTCTTCGGCCCGGTTGGCCGCTTCCTTGGCGCTGCGCTCCTGCGCAATCTTGTCTTCGCTGACCTTGCCTTGCACGGCGCCCTTGGACAACGTCAGCTTGTCGGGTGCCGCGGTCGCGGTCTTCTTTTCCTCGACCTGCGCCTCAATCTTGCCGCTGGCACGCCGGTCGGCGCCGGCCACCTGGCTCAGCGGCGCGCTGCCGGCGAGCTTGCGACGGAATTCGTTGAAGTCCTTGCTCTGGGCAACGATGATCTGGTGTGCCTCGTCCGCAGAGGTGGCCTGCGCTTCTTCTGTGCCCGGCAGCGTCACGACGGCACCGCTGCGCAGGCGGTTGACATTGCCGTTGATGAAGGCGTCGGGGTTGGTGCGCAGCATGGCCACCAGCATCTGGTCGAGCGAAACGCCGGGCAGGCGGTTGGCAGCCGCGATCTTGCTCGCGCTGTCGCCGGTCTTGACGTTGACCTGTTTACCGCCGGGGACCGGGGCCGGCTTGGCTACGGGTTCGACCGCCGGGCGTGCCAGGGGGGGGCGGCCGCGAGGCGTGGCGGGCACAGCGGTAGCGGGCGCGGTGGCCGATGGTGCTGCCGCCGGAGCCGTGCGGGCGGGCGCGGGACTGCTGATCTGCGGCGCGGTGGGTGTGACCGCCTGCGGCTGGCGCAGGTTGGGCGGATCGAACAGCATGGTGTAGTCGCGCACGATGCGTCCGGACGACCAGCTGGCCTCCAGGATCAGGTCCACATACGGGTCGTTGATGGCGCGGTCGCTGCTGATGCGCAGGAAGGAGCGTCCGTCGGCGCGCTTTTGCAGCGAGATCTGCAGGCCGCCCATGACCGGGTTGTAGTCCACGCCGGCGGCCCGAAAAGCCTCGGGCGAGGCCACGCTGGTCTTGAGCGAGTCTGCTTCGTCGGCAGTGATGTCGGGAATGTCGATTTCTGCCCGCAGCGGCTCACCCAGCGCCGACAGAACGGCGATACGCCCCAGTGAGAGCGCCGAAGCATGGGTTCCCCACAGACCCAGCACGGCCATGGCCGCAACGGCCAAGGCGGTTTTCTGCCAGCGATGTGACTTTGCAATCAATTTATTAGCCTCCGGTGTTCGGGCAAACGGCGATGCCTGGCCCGTTCTGCGGGCCAAGTGGGCGGTGCCCAAAACAGGAAAAGTACCTTAACATCAATATGTTAGCCTGACAAGCTAAGAAAGCGCTTAACCTTCTGGACTGCCCGTTCGTCGATCCCATCTTGTCGGGGTGTTGTCAAACGACAACGGCTTGCAGTGTCAGCCGCAAGCCGTTGTGAGAGCTGGACGGGGCGAAGTTCAGGCCGCCAGCAGGATGCGCAGCATGCGGCGCAGCGGCTCGGCCGCGCCCCACAGCAGCTGGTCGCCCACGGTAAAGGCACCCAGGTAGTCGTTGCCCATGGCCAGCTTGTGCAGGCGGCCGACCGGCACCGTCAGTGTGCCGGTGACGGCGGCCGGGGTCAGTTCGCGCTCGGTGATCTCGCGTTGGTTAGGGACCACTTTCACCCAGTCGTTGGCGCCCGCCAGGATGGATTCGATCTCGTCCAGCGGCACGTCCTTCTTGAGTTTGACAGTCAGGCCCTGCGAGTGGCAGCGCATCGCGCCGATGCGCACGCACAGGCCGTCGATCGGGATGCTGCCGGCGCTGCGGAAGGCCGGGTTGCCCAGGATCTTGTTGCACTCGGCGCCACCCTTCCACTCTTCCTTGCTCTGGCCATGCTCGACCGGCACGTCGATCCAGGGGATCAGGCTGCCGGCCAGGGCGGTGTTGCGGAAGTTCTTGGTCGGGAAGCTGGCGTCGCGCATGGTGGCGGCCACCTTGCGGTCGATGTCCAGGATGGCGGAGGCCGGGTCGGCCAGCTCGGCCTTGACGGCGTCATGCAGGGCGCCCATCTGGCTCAGCAGTTCGCGCATGTTTTGCGCACCGGCGCCGGAGGCCGCCTGGTAGGTCATGGCGCTGACCCATTCGATCAGGCCGGCCTTGAACAGGCCACCCATGGCCATCAGCATCAGGCTCACGGTGCAGTTGCCACCGATCCAGTTGCGGCCGCCCTTGGCCAGCGCGCTGTCAATAACGTCACGGTTGACCGGGTCGAGGATGATGACGGCGTCATCGGCCATGCGCAGGGCGGAGGCGGCGTCGATCCAGTGGCCGTTCCAGCCCGCGGCACGCAGCTTGGGGTACACCTCCTTGGTGTAGTCGCCGCCCTGGCAGGTCAGGATGATGTCGCACTTCTTCAGCTCATCGATGCTGTTGGCGTCCTTGAGCGCGGTCTCGTTCTTGGCAATGGCCGGAGCCTTGCCACCGGCGTTCGACGTGGAGAAGAACACGGGCTCGATCAGGTCGAAGTCCTTCTCCTGCACCATGCGGTCCATCAACACGGAGCCGACCATGCCGCGCCAGCCGACCAAACCTACCAACTTGCTCATTTCAAAGCCCTTTCAAAAATAAAACAGTAGCCACTGGCCTGTTTGCCCCGGCTCGTCTGGCCGGGAAGGGCGCACGACGAACCGGAGCCGGATCAGCCCTTAATGGTCGTGGTTTTGATGGTGGTTGCGCGCACGGCCACGCCTGCCGGGGCGGCAGAGGCGGTGTTCAGGGGGAACGGGCGGGCGGCAAACATGGCGTCATTGTAGCGGATGAGGCTCGCAAAGGGCATGGTTTCCACCTAGAGAACCGCGAGCCGGCATTGTCCTTGCGGTCCGAGGGCATTGCGCAGACGTGCAAAGAGAAAGGGCAGCCTGGTGGCTGCCCTTTCGCAGGATGCGCGGACTGAAGGGTGATCAAGCCAGGGCCTTGACCACCGCATCTCCCATCTGTGCGGTGCCGACCTTGGTCGTGCCCTCGCTCCAGATGTCGGGCGTGCGCAGGCCCTGGGCCAGCACCTGCTTGACAGCGGCTTCGATGCGGTCAGCCGCTTCGGCCTGGTTCAGGCTGAAGCGCAGCATCATCGCAGCCGAGAGGATGGTGGCCAGCGGGTTGGCGATGCCTTTGCCGGCGATGTCGGGTGCACTGCCATGGCTGGGCTCGTACAGGCCCTGGTTCTTGCTGTTCAGGCTGGCCGAGGGCAGCATGCCGATGGAGCCGGTCAGCATTGAAGCCTCGTCGGACAGGATGTCGCCGAACATGTTGCCGGTCACCACCACGTCGAACTTCTTCGGTGCGCGCACCAGCTGCATGGCGGCGTTGTCCACGTACATGTGTTCCAGTTCCACGTCCGGGTACTGGGCGTGCACTTCGGTCACCACGTCCTTCCAGAACTGGAAGGTTTCCAGCACATTGGCCTTGTCCACGCTGGTGACCTTCTTGTTGCGCTTGCGCGCGGCCTGGAAGGCGACGTGGGCGATGCGCTCGATCTCCGGCTTGCTGTAGCGCATGGTGTCGAAGGCTTCCTCCGCACCGGGGAAGTGGCCGTCCACCGCCGTGCGGCGGCCGCGCGGCTGGCCGAAGTAGATGTCGCCGGTCAGCTCACGGATGATCAGGATGTCCAGGCCGGCAATCAGCTCCGGCTTGAGGCTGGAGGCGCCGACGAGTTGCTCGTAACAGATGGCGGGTCGGAAGTTGGCGAACAGGCCGAGGTGCTTGCGCAGGCCGAGGATGGCCTGCTCGGGGCGCAGCGGGCGGTCGAGCTTGTCGTACTTCCAGTCGCCGACGGCACCGAACAGGATGGCGTCGGCCGCCTTGGCGAGGTTCAGCGTGGACTCGGGTAGCGGGTGGCCGTGCGCCTCGTAGGCGGCACCGCCGACCAGAGCAGATTCCATCTCGAACTTGAGGCCGAGCACGTTCAGGACCTTGACGGCCTCGGCCACGATTTCGGTACCGATGCCGTCACCCGGCAAGACTGCAATTTTCATGTTGTTTACTACTGAATTGATAGCTGCTTACGCAAGCGTGGTGTGCGCCAGCCAGGGTTTTTGTGCCAGGCGTTGGGCCTCGAAGGCGGCGATCTTGTCCTTGTGGCGCAGCGTCAGTCCGATGTCGTCCAGGCCGTTGAGCAGGCAGTACTTGCGGAAGGGCTGCACCTCGAAGGGAATTTCCTCGCCCTGCGGCTTGACGATGACCTGGCGCTCCAGGTCGATGGTCAGGCTGTAGCCCGGGAAGGCGGCGCATTCGTCGAACAGCTGCGCCACGGTGGCCTCCGGCAACTGGATCGGCAGCAGGCCGTTCTTGAAGCAGTTGTTGAAGAAGATGTCGGCAAAACTCGGCGCGATGATGGCCCGAAAGCCATACTGGTCGATCGCCCAGGGCGCATGCTCGCGCGAGGAGCCGCAGCCGAAGTTCTTGCGCGCCAGCAGGATGGAGGCGCCGGCATAGCGCGGCTGGTTCAGCACGAAGTCCGGGTTGGGCTTGCGCGAGGAGGGATCCTGGCCGGGGTAGCCCACGTCCAGGTAGCGCCACTCGTCGAACAGGTTTGGGCCGAAGCCGGTCTTGCGGATGGACTTGAGGAACTGCTTGGGGATGATGGCGTCGGTGTCGACGTTCTCGCGGTCCATGGGGGCCACCAGGCCCTGGTGCACGGTAAAGGTTTTCATTATTTCTTCGCCGCGCCTTCAATCTTCTCACCGGCCTTCTGGATGTCCTGACCCATGCCCTTGACGGTGTTGCAGCCGACCAGCGCGAACGTCAGGCACAGGCAGGCAAGCAGGGTGATTTTTTTCATCGTGAATCTCCTTGGCGTTGGGGTTCAGGCGAACTTGCGGATGTCGACAAAGTGCCCGTGCACAGCCGCCGCGGCCGCCATGGCCGGGCTGACCAGGTGGGTGCGGCCACCGGCACCCTGGCGCCCTTCGAAGTTGCGGTTGCTGGTGGAGGCGCAGCGCTCGCCCGGCTCCAGCCGGTCGGCGTTCATGGCCAGGCACATCGAGCAGCCGGGCTCTCGCCATTCAAAGCCGGCCGCCTTGAAGATCTCGTGCAGGCCCTCGCGCTCGGCCTGCTCCTTCACCAGGCCGGAGCCGGGCACCACCAGGGCCAGCTTGACGTTCTTGGCGACCTTCTGGCCGAGCTTCTTCACCACGGCAGCGGCTTCGCGCATGTCTTCGATGCGGCTGTTGGTGCAGGAACCGATGAAGACCTTGTCGATGGCGATGTCGGCCAGCGGCTTGCCCGGCTCCAGATCCATGTAGGTCAGGGCGCGCTCGATGGCGCCGCGCTTGTTGGGGTCCTTTTCCTTGTCAGGGTCAGGCACGCGGCCGTCGATGCCCAGCACCATCTCGGGCGAGGTGCCCCAGGTCACCTGCGGCAGGATCTGGGTGGCGTCCAGTTCGACCACGGCGTCGAACTTGGCGTCGGCGTCGGAATGCAGCGTCTTCCAGTAGGCCACCGCCTGGTCCCACTCCACGCCGGTGGGCGAGAGCAGGCGGCCTTTGACGTACTCGATGGTCTTGTCGTCCACCGCCACCAGGCCGGCCCGGGCACCGGCCTCAATGGCCATGTTGCACACCGTCATGCGGCCTTCCATGCTCAGGGCGCGGATGGCTGAACCAGCGAATTCGATGGTGTAGCCGGTGCCGCCGGCAGTGCCGATCTTGCCGATGATGGCCAGCACGATGTCCTTGGCGGTCACGCCCCTGGCGACCTGGCCTTCCACCTTGATCAACATGTTTTTGGCCTTCTTTGCCAGCAGGGTCTGGGTGGCCATCACGTGCTCGACCTCGCTGGTGCCGATGCCGTGCGCCAGCGCGCCGAAGGCGCCGTGGGTGGAGGTATGGGAGTCACCGCAGACCACCGTCATGCCGGGCAGGGTGGCGCCGTTCTCCGGCCCGATCACGTGCACGATGCCCTGGCGCTTGGACAGGAAGGGGAAGAAGGCGGCGGCCCCGGTTTCCTTGATGTTGGCGTCCAGCGTGGTGATCTGTTCCTTGCTGATCGGGTCGGCAATGCCGTCGTAGCCCAGCTCCCAGCCGGTGGTGGGCGTGTTGTGGTCGGCGGTGGCGACGATGGAGCTCACGCGCCAGACCTTGCGGCCGGCCTGGCGCAGGCCTTCGAAGGCTTGCGGGCTGGTGACTTCATGCACCAGATGGCGGTCGATGTACAGGATGGCGGTGCCGTCTTCCTCGGTGTGGACGACGTGCTCGTCCCAGATCTTGTCGTAAAGGGTGCGTCCCATGGGCGTTCTTCCTAGGCAATCTGCCATTTTATGC
>CALRMF020000082.1:0-10004 GCA_943369035.1 Curvibacter sp. AEP1-3 | reverse complement strand
GAAGCAGCCCGGCGGGTAGATTCCGCACTCGCGGATCAACGTCATCGCCAGGGCGTCACCGCCGTTCTGGGCATACAGGTCGCGCGCAGCCTGCTCGGCAGCCTGCTTGGCGCGCCCGGCACGGGCACTGTGCTTGGCCGCAAAGCTGTCCGCCAGGCGGATCAGCTGCGCCAGCTCCGACGGTGCCGCCACCTGGTGGGGGTAGCCGCCGCCACCAGGCACTTCATGGTGCTGCTCGACCGCGGCCAGCCACGCGGCATCGGTCAGCCCGGCCGCCTGCAACAGGGTCGCCGATGCGAGCGGATGGGCCTGGATGTCCTTGCGCTGCGTCGGATTCGGTGGTGTGCGCTGGCCCGCCAGCTTGGCCTGCAGGTTGACCATCGACAGGTTCATGGTCAGGGCCGCGCCGACCAGGCTCTGGCGCTGCGCATCCGTCCAGTTCAGGCGCCGGCTCACCAGGTGGCACAGGGCCGCCACATGCAAGGCGTGCGCTTCGGCGTACAGCTCATGCCGGCCATGGTCATGGCGCAGGATGAGAAACAGGATCTGGTCATCCTGGGCTTCGGGGAAGGTGCAGACCTGTTCCACCACCTCGCGCACCTGCGGCAGAAACTCAGGATTCCCCGAGCTGCGCAGCAACAGGCCGAGCTTGCGCAGCAAGGCATCCCAGCGGTTGGAGAACTTCTCGACCCGATGCGCGACGGGTTCGGCCTCGCGGTTGGCCATGCTGCGCTTGACCTCCTCGGCATCGACGAACATGCCGCGGTTGAGCAGCTCCAGCAGCCGTTCCTGGTCGGGCACCACATGCCCCTTGCCCAGCAGCAGTCGACCTTCCGCATCACGGATGCCGAACGGCAGCGGGATGCCGGGCTTGAGGATCTTGAAGACCTGTTCGAGCGAAATGAGCTGCATGGGCGGGCAGTGTATCGGTTGCCACCGCGCATTCCCATGCGCGTTTCCACCAAGCCCGGAAATTCTTGCCTGACTGCTATCAATTCAGAAGCAAACGAATTTCCCGGGAAGTGCGGTGGCCGGTCTAGTCGTAGAGCTGGTCCGCCGTCACATGGACCATGACCGCGTTCTCCGCCAGCGTGCCGACAATGGCGCGCGCAGGCACTGCCGTGTCGCGCTGCACCGGTCGCGACAGAGGCTCGCCGACGCCATTGGTCAAGGCTGCCACCAGCGGTTCCTTGGCGGTGGCACCGCGCCGCGTCACCACCGCCGTCTCGCCGCTGGCCAGCTTGACATAGCAGCCCGGCGGGTAGATGCCGCACTCCTTGATCAGCGCCGCGGCCAACGGGTTGCCGCCGCTTTGCGCGTAAAGGTCGCGCGCCGCCTGGTGGGCCGCCAGCTTGGCACGCCCGGCGCGCACGCTGTGCTTGGCCGTGAAGGCGTCGATGAAGCGGATCAGCTGCGACAGCTCGCAGGGCTGCTGCACCTGCCGCGGGTACCCACCGCCGCCCGGGCACTCGTGGTGCTGCTCGACGGCACGCAGCCAGTCCTGATCCTGCAGGCCGGCCGCCCGCAGCAGGTCCGCGGACACCGTGGGATGGGCATGGATCTCCGCGCGCTGCTGCGGCGACGGTGGCGTGCGCTGGCTGGCCAGCTTGGCCTGCAGATTGACCATGCCCAGGTTCATGGTCAGCGCCGCGCCGATCAGGCTCAGGCGCTGACTCTCCGTCCAGCCCAGCCGCCGGCTGACCAGATGGCACAGGGTGGCCACATGCAGGGAATGTGCCTCGACGTAACGCTCGGTCTGCCGGTAGTCGTGCCGCACGATGAGGAAGATCAACTGGTCGGTATGCCCTTCCGGCAGGCGCGCCATGCGGGCCGCAAGATCGCGCACCTCATCGAGAAAGGTCGGACTGCCAGGCGCACGCAACAGCAGGCCCAGCTTGCGCAGGCACGCCTCCCAGCGCACCGACAGGCGCTCCGTCAGTGCCGGCATGGCGTTGCCGGGGGCGTGAACGGACGGGCGTCGCTCGACCTCGTCCACGTCGACATACATGCCGCGGTTGAGCAAGTCGTAGAGCTTGCCCTGTTCCTGCACCACCAGCCCCTTGGCCAGCAGAAGACGCCCCTTGGCGTCGCGCACCCCGAAAGGCAGGGGCACGCCCGGCCTCAGGATCCGGAATACCTGATCCAGTGATATCAGCTCCATTTTTTTGCTGCGGCCTGTGTCGGCCCCTCCCTGCCGGATTTATAGCAGGAATCGGCTTTGAACACCAGTCCACCAGCGCAGAGCGCTATTATTTTTATAGCATCCGATACTTCAACGAGCGAGCACTGACTTCAGCGCGCGCCCGGTGTGCGTGCCGAGCCGCACCACCTCCTCCGGCGTGGCCGCCGCCACGATGCGGCCGCCGTCCTTGCCGCCCTCGGGGCCCAGGTCGAGGATCCAGTCGGCCTCGGCGATCACGTCGAGGTCGTGCTCGATCACCACCACGCTGTGGCCGCCGTCTACCAGGCGATGCAGCACGCGGATCAGCTTGTCCACGTCGGCCATGTGCAGGCCGACGGTGGGCTCGTCCAGCACGTAGAGCGTGTGCGGGGCCTTCTGCCCGCGCCGGCCCACCTCGTCGCGCACCTTGCTGAGTTCCGTCACCAGCTTGATGCGCTGCGCCTCGCCGCCCGAGAGCGTGGGGCTCGGCTGCCCCAGCGTCAGGTAGCCCAGGCCCACGTCCTTCAGCAACTGCAGCGGGTGGGCAATGCTGGGCATGGCAGCAAAGAAATCAACCGCCTCGTCCACCTCCATCTGCAGCACGTCACCGATGCTCTTGCCACGCCACGTGACGGCCAGCGTCTCGGGGTTGAAGCGCGCGCCCTTGCAGGACTCGCACAACACCTTCACGTCCGGCAGGAAGCTCATCTCGATGGTTCGCACGCCCTGGCCTTCGCAACTGGGGCAGCGTCCTTCGCCGGTATTGAAACTGAAACGCCCGGCCGCATAACCACGCGCCTTGGCTTCCAGCGTTTCGGCAAAGAGCTTGCGGATGGTGTCCCAGAAACCGATGTAGGTGGCCGGGCAACTACGCGGGGTCTTGCCGATGGGCGTCTGGTCCACTTCGAGCACGCGGTCGATGGCCTCATAACCCGTCACCTTGGCGCAACCGCTCCAGGCCACGCCTTGGGCCGTCTGCGCCTCCCGTCCCGCCTTGGTGGCGCGCTGACCCACCGCCGTGGCGACATTGGCCAGCAACACGTCGCGCGCCAGCGTGGACTTGCCCGAGCCGCTGACGCCGGTCACGGCCACCAGACGCTTGAGCGGCAGCTGCGCCGTGACGTCTTGCAGGTTGTGCAGGCTGGCGCCATGCACGGTGAGCCACTGCAGGTCGGGGGGCTGCACATCGCGGCGCGGCTGCAGCGGATGCTTCATCGCGTGGAGCAGGTAGCGGCCGGTCTGCGAGTCCTCGGCCCGCGTCAGATCGGTCACGCTGCCTTCGGCCACCAGGCGGCCGCCGCGCTTGCCGGCACTCGGGCCGATGTCGATCAGGTGATCAGCGCGACGGATGGTGTCTTCGTCGTGCTCCACCACCACCAGGGTGTTGCCACGCTCACTGAGCGTGTGCAGGGCGTCGAGCAGAATCTGGTTGTCACGCGCGTGCAGGCCGATGGTCGGTTCGTCCAGCACATAGCAGACACCCTGCAGGTTGCTGCCGAGCTGCGCGGCCAGGCGAATGCGCTGCGCCTCGCCGCCGGAGAGCGTGGGCGCACCGCGATCCAGCGTGAGGTAGCCCAGGCCGACCTGCTCGAGAAATTCCAGGCGGCTGCGGATCTCGGGAATCAGGTCGCGCGCAATGTCGCTCTCTCGTTGTGTCATGCGGCCGGCCAGGGCCAGCTGCTCGACCCACGCGCGCACATCGCTGACGCTCAGACGCGCAATCTCATGGATGCCGATGCCGGCAAACTTCACAGCGCGCGCGACTGCGTTCAGGCGGGTGCCCTCGCAGGCGGGGCAAACCACATCGCCCACGTCCTCCACCTCCGGCTCGGCGAAGGTCTGCTCGCGGCCCTTCTCCTTGTCGTCGCGCACCGAGTCGTCCAGCGCCTTGCGCTGCTCCTTGCTGAGCTTGACGCCGGTACCCACGCAGTCCGGACACCAGCCATGTTTGCTGTTGTAGGAGAACAGGCGCGGGTCCAGTTCGGCATAGGAGGTGGCGCAGACCGGACAGGCACGCAGTGTGGAATGCACGTGCAGCGTGCCAATGTGTGCCGTGGGTCCCCCGGCCTTCATGACCTCGGCCAGGCCATCAAGCTTGCTCAGCACATGCAGCACGCCCTTGCCATGCTCCAGCGCGGTGGTGAGCGCCTGGCGCAGTGTGGCCTCGTGGGCCGGCTCCACCGTCAGGCTGGCGACCGGCAGCTCGATGGTGTGCTCCTTGAAGCGGTCGATGCGCGGGAAACCCGTGGTGGGCAGGAAGTTGCCGTCGACGCGCAGGTGCGTATAGCCACGCGGGCGCGCCCAGTCCGCCAGCTCGGTGTAGACCCCCTTGCGGTTCATGACCAGCGGCGCCAGCAGGCCGATCTCCTGACCCCGGAACTGCGTCATCAGCTGGGCCAGGATGCTTTCGCTGGTCTGCGGCGCCACGGCGGCACCGTCGTGGATGCAGTGCTGCACGCCCAGCTTCACGAAGAGCAGCCGCAGGAAGTGCCAGACCTCGGTGGTCGTGCCCACCGTGGACTTGCGGCCGCCGCGCGAGAGGCGCTGCTCGATGGCCACCGTGGGCGGAATGCCATACACCGCGTCGACCTCGGGCCGGCCGGCCGGCTGCACGATGCTGCGCGCGTAGGCGTTGAGGCTCTCCAGGTAGCGGCGCTGGCCCTCGTTGAACAGGATGTCGAAGGCCAGTGTCGACTTGCCCGAGCCGGACACGCCTGTGATGACGTTGAACTTGCCACGCGGAATGTTGACGGTCAGCGCCTTGAGGTTGTGCTCCTTGGCGTTGACGATCTGGATGTCGTTGCTGAGCTCGGCGCGTTGGGGCGCCGGCTTGTGGCCGGGCGTGAAGGCGGTGCCGAGGTATCGCGCCGCGCCTTCCTGCACCTCGTGCGCCTCACCCATGGCGAGGGCGTATTCGCGCAGCGCACGGCCTGTGTGGCTGCTCGGGTGCTGGCGCACGTCTTCCGGCGTGCCCACGGCCACCACCTGGCCACCGGCCTCACCGCCCTCGGGACCGAGATCAATCAGCCAGTCGCTGGCGCGCATCACGTCCAGGTTGTGCTCGATCACCAGCAGCGAATGGCCGGCGTCGAGCAGCTTGCGCAGCGCGCGCATGAGCTTGGCGATGTCGTCGAAGTGCAGGCCGGTGGTGGGTTCGTCAAACAGGAACAGCGTGCCTTTCTTCGCCAACGTCTGCTTGCTGGCACTCATGCTTTTCGCGGCCTCGGCCAGGAAGCCGGCCAGCTTGAGGCGCTGCGCCTCGCCGCCGGAGAGCGTGGGCACCGGCTGGCCCAGGCGCACGTACTCCAGGCCGACGTCGACGATGGGCTGCAGGGCGCGGATGACGTCGCGGTCGTTCGCGAACAGGCTTGCCGCTTCGCTGACCGTGAGCTCCAGCACGTCGGCCACGTTTAGCAAGCGCCCGCCACGTTCGATGGTGATCTCCAGGATCTCGGGCCGGAAGCGTTTGCCATCGCAGTCCGGGCAACGCAGGTAGACGTCGCTGAGGAACTGCATCTCCACATGCTCGAAGCCCGAGCCGCCGCAGGTGGGGCAGCGGCCGTCGCCGCTGTTGGCGCTGAACTTGGCGGCGGTGTAGCCGCGCTGGCGGGACAGCGGCGCATTGGCGTAGATTTCGCGGATCGCGTCCCAGGCGCCCACGTAGCTCACCGGGTTGGAGCGCGCCGTCTTGCCAATGGGCGACTGGTCGACGAAGACCACGCCGGCCAGCTGCTCGGCGCCCAGCAGGCGCTCAAACGCGCCCGGGGTCTCGGTGGCCTGGCCGAAGTGGCGCATCAGCGCCGGTGCCAGCACGTCCTGGATCAGCGTGGACTTGCCGGAGCCGGACACGCCGGTGACACAGACCAGCCGGCCCAGGGGGATGTCGACCGCGATGTTCTTGAGGTTGTGTTCGCGCGCGCCCTCGAGGATCAGACGCGGCGTGTTATCGGCCACCATGCGCTTGAAGCCCATGCCGATCTGCTTGCGCGCGCCCAGATAGGCACCGGTCAGCGTATCGGCCTGCCTCAGGTCGGTGGTCGAGCCATCGAACACGATCTGGCCGCCGCGCTCGCCGGGCCCTGGCCCCATGTCGATCATGCGGTCGGCTGCCAGCATCACGGCCGGGTCGTGCTCGACCACCACCAGGGTGTTGCCGGCATCGCGCAGGCGCTGCATGGCCTCGATGATGCGGTGCATGTCGCGCGGGTGCAGGCCGATGCTGGGCTCGTCGAGCACGAACAGCGTGTTCACCAGCGACGTGCCGAGCGCGGTCGTCAGGTTGATGCGCTGCACCTCACCGCCGGACAAGGTGCGGCTCTGCCGGTCCAGTGTCAGGTAGCCGATGCCGACGTCGCACAGGTACTTCAAGCGCGTGCCGATCTCCTCGAACAGGAGTTTCAGTGCCTGCACCTCGCCCCCGCCATGCGTGGGCAGCGCGAGTTCACGGGCGCGGATGCGGTCGAAGAAATCGCGCAGGCGGTCCAGTGGCATGAGCATGAGGTCATGCAGGCACAGCCCCGGCAGCGCCTCCAGCTGCGCGCGCGACCATTGCACGCCAGCCGGCATGAAGCGCCTGGCTGGCGCCAGCGCCGCGTCGGCGTCTTCCTTGCTGCCGATGCGCCAGAGCAGGCTCTCGGTCTTGAGGCGTGCCCCCTGACAGGTCTCACACGGCGTGTAGCTGCGGTACTTGGACAGCAGCACGCGGATGTGCATCTTGTAGGCCTTGCTCTCGAGGTACTCGAAGAAACGCTTGATGCCGTACCACTGCTGGTTCCACTTGCCGTTCCAGTGGGGCGAACCGCCGATGACCCAGTCCTTCTGTTCCTGGGTCAGCTTGTTCCAGGCCGTGTCGCGCGGGATGCCCGCCGCTTCGGCGTGGCGCATCAGGTCGTCCTGGCACTCGGCCCAGGCGGGCGTCTGGATGGGCTTGATGGCGCCGGCACGCAGCGTGAGCTTGTCGTTCGGAATCACCAGCCCCCAGTCCACCCCGATCACGCGGCCGAAACCACGGCAGACCTCGCAGGCACCGACCGCCGAGTTGAAGGAGAACATGGAGGGGATGGGATCGCTGTAGCGCTGATCGCTCTCCGGGCAATGCAGGCCGGTCGAGAACCTCCACAAGTCCGGCACCGCCTCGCTGCCAGCCTCCGGCAGCACATACACCGTCATGCGCCCGCTGCCGCGCTTGAGTGCCACCTCGATGGCCTCGACCACGCGTGCACGCTCGGCGTGGCTGAAGCGGAAACGGTCGGCCACCACGTCCAGCACCTTGCGCGGGCCGGCCGGTGTGGCCACCTCGCGCTCGGCCTGCACCTTGGTGAAGCCGCTGGCGGACAGCCACTGGGTGACCTCCTCTTCGCTGGTGCCGCCCGGCAGTTCGACCGGAAAGGTCAACACCAGACGCGGTTCATTGGGTGCATCCGTGCCGCCCGCTTCGGTGGCGGTCTGCACCCGCGCCTGCAGTTCGGCGTAAATGCTGTCCGCCGTGTCGTGCCGCACCGGCAGCGCGGTCTGGCGGTCGTACAGCTGGGCCGCACGCGCATACAGCAGCTTGAGGTGGTCGTTCAGTTCGGTCATCGTGCCGACCGTGGAGCGCGAGGAACGCACCGGGTTGGTCTGGTCGATGGCGATGGCCGGTGGCACACCCTCCACCTTGTCCACGGCCGGCTTGTCCATGCGATCGAGGAACTGGCGCGCGTAGGCGCTGAAGGTCTCGACATAGCGGCGCTGCCCTTCCGCGTACAGCGTGTCGAACACCAGGCTGGACTTGCCGGAGCCGCTGGGTCCGGTGACCACCGTGAGCTCGCCGGTACGGATGTCGAGATCGAGGTTCTTGAGGTTGTGCTGGCGTGCGCCGCGGATGCGGATGGTCCCCTGGGTCATGGCTGCTCTTTCCTGGTCAGGCCAAACATTCTAGGCAGTCACGGCGCGGCCGGCAGGCACAGGGGCATGACGGTTCTGTTACAGCCGGAAACCCCTTGGCAGCCCCTTAAACTCGACAATTCGCCGATTCAGAAAAACGGAGATCGGACACCATGGGGAAGAACAAGACGCTGGCCGCCGGCCTGTTGTTGTGGGCTTGCACCACGCTGCATGCGCAGATCCTGATCGGCCAGACTGCCGGCTTCAGTGGTCCGGTAGCCGCCGGCGTCAAGGAAACCACCGCCGGCGCCAGGCTGTACCTCGATGCCGTCAACGCCAAAGGAGGTGTCGGTGGCCAGAAGATCGAACTGCTCTCGCTGGATGACAAGTTCGACCCCAAGCTGGCGGCCGAGAACGCCCGTATCCTGATCGAGGACAAGAGCGTGGCGGCCATGTTCCTCACCCGCGGCACGCCGCACACCGAAGCCATGCTGCCGCTGCTGGACAAGCATGGCGTCCCCCTGATCGCCCCGTCCACCGGCGCCATGACGCTGCACCAGCCGGTACGCAGGCACATCTTCAACGTGCGCGCCACCTACCAGCGCGAAGCCGAGAAAGCCGTCACACATCTGGCCACCATCGGCATGAATCGCATTGCCGTGGTCTACGTCGATGACAGCTTTGGTGAAGACGGCCTGGCGGGCGCGCAGAAAGGTCTGGCAGGCGCCAAACTCACGGCCGTGGCACTGGAGAAGTTCGACCGCGCCAAACCCGATTTTTCCAAGATCGCGCCGGTTGTCGCCAAGTCTGGCGCGCAGGCGGTCGTGATGATCGCCTCCGGACAGGCCGTGGTGGACGCCATCAAGGCCTATCGCGCAGCCGGCAGCAACTGCCAGGTCGTCACCCTGTCGAACAACGCCTCGGGCGGCTTCATCAAGACCCTCGGCGAGCACGCGCGTGGCGTCATCGTCTCGCAGGTCTTCCCGCAGTCTTTGAGCTACGCGATGGTCAAGGAAGCGACCGACATGGCCCGCGCGCAGGACATCGCGGAGGTCAGCCCCTCCATGCTGGAGGGCTTTGCCGCCGCCAAGGTACTGGTGGAAGCCCTGCGCCGCACCAATGGCAAGCCGGCACGCGACAAGATTCAGACGGCGCTCGAAGGCATGGGCAAGTTCGACCTGGGCGGGCTGGAAGTCAGCTACAGCCCCAAGGACCACACCGGCCTGGACTTCGCCGACCTGGCCATCATCACATCCGATGGCCGGTTCCGCCGCTGAGCGGCTGAGGGCGGAGGCTCAGTCCCTCAGGGCCCGCGCCAGCGGCTGGCAGGTCTGGGTGCCCAGCGCTTCTTCGATCTTCGGCAACAGTGCCAGCAGATCATCCAGGCCTTGGGCCGCCTCCACCGCCAGGTTGAGCTTGAAGCCGCGCAGGCCGAGCGATGCCGTGAGGCGGGTGGCAATCGGGTAGGCATCCGCATAGCGTTGCTGCGGTGTGCGGCTGCTCGCGGCCGGTTCGACCACCACGACCGGCTCGGGCGCAGCCAGCAGGCCGTGCGCAAGCATGTGCTCCACATCGGCCTGCGTGACGCCCAGGCCCGACGTGGCGGTCAACACCTGTTCCAGCGTCTTGGCGCCGTCGAACAGGATGAAGGCCGAACGCTGACGCGACGACAGCAGCGGCGAGCGCTGCTTGAACGCCAGCTGCCCGGCTTCCGTCTTGGTGTATTTCATGATGGTGCGCGGCCTGTACGGCCATCGTTGTCTCCTCAGTTCACCATCTGCTTACTTGGCTTCGCTGGCGGCCGGGGCAGCGGGTGCTGCAGCCGGTGCCGAAGCGGGCGTCGCGGGCGCATGCACGGCTTCAGCGCCATGCTTCTCACCGCCCATGTCCAGCGAGTCGCCGCCCTTCATGATGACGAACATGGCAAGCGCGGCAAAAATGATGAAGCCGATGATGAGTTTCCACATGATTTTCTTCCTTT
>CALRMF020000081.1:0-10041 GCA_943369035.1 Curvibacter sp. AEP1-3 | reverse complement strand
AACGAAAAGGGATTCCACGCCACGTCGCTGGACGACATCGCCGCGCGCCTGCACGTCACCAAGCCCACGCTGTACTACTACGTCAAGAACAAGGAAGAGATCCTGATCGAGTGCGTGCGTCGCGGGCTGGAGATGATGCACAGCGGCATCGAGGCCAGTCGCCAGGCTGGCGGCTCCGCGGTCGAGCAGCTCATGGCCTGCATGCGTACCTACACCCGCATCGTCACCATGGATTTCGGCATGTGCGTCATCCGCATTGCGGACGACGAATTGCCGCCCCAGAGTCGCAAGGCGCTGCGCCGCCTCAAGTCGGGCATCGACCTGGAGTTCCGCCGCCTGGTGGCGGCCGGGGTGAAGGAAGGTGCCATCGCGCCGTGCGACCCCAAGATGACGGCCTTTCTGATCGCAGGCGCCCTGGGCTGGATCGGCCGCTGGTACCAGCCTGGTGGCGAGCTGGAGCCGGAGGAGATCGCCGACCAGTTCATCGCCACCCTGTGCCAGGGCATCCTGCAGCCGCCGGCCACGTCCGCCCACAAGCGGCCCGCGGCCACGCGTCGGCGCGCGTCCAAACCGTAGCGATCTTGACCTGCGCCAAGTGCGGCGCCGTTCGGCTTGCCAGTTATCGCGTGCCGGCCTAATAATGTGCCAACACCTCTGGCCCGGTCATTTCGGCGTTGCCGACCACCGGTCCGGCTCCAGAACAAGTCGAACCCTCTGTTTCCAAGGGCGTATGCAAGCGGCCAACCCATCAGCCCCCGACCCGTCCCACGCGGCGCTGCGGACCGAGCGCATTGCCAGTGAGTTGATGCAACTGGCCTATCGCAACAACCGCTCCAGCGTGCTGGTGAACCTGGCCGCGACCTTGGGCGTTGCGGTGGAGTTCAGCGGGGCGGGGCGGGTCTGGCCCTGGCTGTGGTTCGGTGCTGTGCTGTGCATCAGCCTGATCCGGCTGGCACTGGACCTCAGTTTCTCGCGTCAGTTCCCGGTCGGCTCTGTGCTCCCCCTGGCCGTGCGCCGTCGCTGGCAGCGCGCCTACGAACTCGGCCTGGTGGCCGGTGCCTCGATGTGGGTGCTGCTGGTCTGGACGCAACTCGAAGGCCAGGGAATGGAGGGAAAGTTTGTGCTGCTCATCGTGGTGTCGGCCCTGGCTGGCGGAGCCACGGGCGTGCTGGCGCCGCTGCGTGGCGTCGGCCGGCTTTACATCGGCCTGATGCTGGTGCCGGCGTGCATCAAGCTGTTTCTGCTGGAGCGCCCGGAGCCGGTGCTGGGCGTGCTGGGCCTGATCTTTTTCGTCGTCATGCTGGTCGGGCACCACAACAACCACAAGATCGTGCGCCGCTCGCTGGAGCTGCAGGAAGACAACGCCGAGCTGGTGGCGCAGCTGACGCAGCACAACCACGCCGTGCAGGAGCTCAATGCCAGCCTGGAGAAGCGGGTGGCCGAGCGCACCGCCGCCCTGCAGTCCATGGCCAACCGTGATGCGCTGACCGGCCTGTACAACCGGCGCGGCCTGCAGCGCTGGATGGATGACTGGCTGGCCCAGCCGTCCTCGGCCGGCATCGCGGTGCTGTTTCTCGATCTCGACCGTTTCAAGCAGATCAACGATGGCCTGGGCCACGACCTGGGCGACCGGGTGCTGCAGGAGATCGCGCGCCGCTTTGAAACCCGGCTGCCGGAGGACGTGGCCGTGGCACGCTGGGGCGGCGACGAATTCGTGGTCACCATCCCCTTGCCCGCCGACGACGGCGACCGCGGCATGCGCCTGGCCATGAACCTGCGCGAGCGCATCACCGCACCGCTGACGGTTGAGGGAGAACTGCTGCATGTGGGTGTGAGCATCGGCATCGCGCGCTACCCGCGTGATGGCAAGTCACCTTCCGACCTGATCAGTGCCGCCGATCTGGCCGCGGCCGAGGTCAAGCGCGCCGGCCGTGGTCAGATCATGATGTTCCACGACCTGCTGTCGCGGGTGCAGAAGCGCCGGCTGGAGATCAGCCTGGCGCTGCGCGATGCCGTGATCGACGGTTCCCTGCGGCTGGCCTACCAGCCCATCATTGACGCTGCCACGGGTCGCGTAGTGGCCCTGGAGGCCTTGCTGCGCTGGGAGCATGCGGTGCTGGGGAGCGTGCGACCGGAAGAGTTCATCCCGATTGCCGAGGAGTCCGACCGCATCGTCGAAATCGGTGAGTGGGTGCTCAAGCGCGCCTGTACCGACGCCATGGTCTGGGGCGCCGGGGTGGATGCACCCGCGGTGGCTGTCAACGTGTCGCTGCGCCAGCTGCTGACCGGCGGCTTTGCCGAAACCGTGCAGGAGGCGCTGCAGAGCACCGGCCTGCCACCGGCACGGCTCGACCTGGAAGTGACCGAGTCGGTCTTCAGCGAGCAGCACATGGCGCCTGCGCTTGAATCGCTGGTGCGGCTGCGCAAGGAGGGTGTCCGGGTGCACGTGGACGACTTCGGCACCGGCTACTCCTCGCTGTCGCGCCTGCACGAGTTCCCGCTGGACGCGCTGAAGATCGACCGCTCTTTCGTGCACGCCATCCACGGCCACGGCCGGGCCATCATTGAAGGTGCGGCGCTGATTGCGCGCCGCTTCGGCCTGCGCATGATCGCCGAAGGGGTCGAGAACGCCGAGCAGGCCACCGTGCTGCACGCCTTGGGCGTAGAGTACCTGCAGGGCAACGCCCTGGGCAAGGCCGACGAGGCGCCGCACATCGAAGCGCTTGAGCCCACCTGGCTGGCGGATGCCGCGCAGCTCCTGCGTGGCAACACGCCCGCCACATGAAAAAACCCGCTGACCTTGCGATCAGCGGGCTTTCATTTGGTGCCGGAAAGAGGAATCGAACCCCCGACCTTCTCATTACGAATGAGCTGCTCTACCGACTGAGCTATTCCGGCGAAGGCGCAAATTATACCTTGCTGAGGTGGTAGGACGTGACGCGCTCCACCTCGTTCTTCGAGCCGAGGATGACGCTCACGCGCTCGTGCAGCTGAGTCGGCTGGATGTCGAGGATGCGCTGGCGGCCGTTGGTGGCGGCACCGCCTGCCTGCTCGATCAGCCAGCTCATCGGGTTGGCCTCGTACATCAGGCGCAGCTTGCCCGGCTTGTTGGGCTCGCGCTTGTCCCAGGGGTACATGAAGACGCCGCCGCGCGTGAGGATGCGGTGCACGTCGGCCACCATGGAGGCGATCCAGCGCATGTTGAAGTCCTTGCCGCGCGGGCCTTCCTTGCCCTGCAGGCACTCGTCGATGTAGCGCTTCACCGGCTCGTCCCAGTGGCGCATGTTGCTCATGTTGATGGCGAACTCCTTGGTGTCGACCGGGATTTGCACGTTTTCCTGCGTCAGCACGAAGGAGCCCTGCTCGCGGTCGAGCGTGAACATGGCCACGCCGTCGCCGACGGTCAGCACCAGTGTGGTCTGCGGGCCGTAGACGCAGTAACCGGCGGCCACCTGCTGTGAGCCGGGCTGGAGGAAATCGTTCTCGCTGATCGGCTCGATGACGTTGGGGTCGTCGTGACGCTTCTTCAGCACCGAAAAGATGGTGCCGATGCTGACGTTGACGTCGATGTTGCTGGAGCCGTCGAGCGGATCGAACAGCAGCAGGTACTCGCCCTGGGGGTAGCGGTTGGGCACGGCGTAGATGCTGTCCATCTCCTCGGACGCCATGGCCGCCAGGTGACCGCCCCATTCATTGGCTTCGATCAGCACCTCGTTGGCAATGATGTCGAGCTTCTTCTGCACCTCGCCCTGCACGTTCTCGCTGCCGGCCGAGCCAAGTACGCCACCGAGGGCGCCCTTGTTGACGGCCTGGCTGATGCTCTTGCAGGCGCGCGCCACCACTTCCAGCAGCAGGCGCAGTTCGGACGGGATGTGGCCGTGCACGCGCTGCTGCTCGACCAGGTAGCGCGTGAGGGAAATCTTGGAACTCATGGGTTGTCCTCTTTGTTCTGGGGGTGCGTCTTCAATCAGCCAATGCGTGGCTGACCACTTCGCGCACGTCGTTGCTCAGGTCCGGCTTGGCGGCCACGCGGGCAATCGCCTCGCGGGCGGCGTTGCGGTAGGGCTCGGCCAGCTTCTTCCAGCGGTCCAGCGCGCGCGCCAGGCGGGCGGCGACCTGCGGGTTGATGGCGTCGAGCTCCATCACGCGCTCGCTCCAGTACACATAGCCGGCGGCATCAGCGCGGTGGAAGGCGCCCGGGTTGGCATTGCAGTAGCTGAAGATCAGGCTGCGGGCACGGTTGGGGTTGCGCAGGTTGAAGTCCGGATGGCTCATGAGCTGGCGCACCGCCGGCAGCACCTGGCCACCACGGTCGCAGGCGCCGGCCTGCAGGGCGAACCACTTGTCCAGCACCAGGGCTTCGTCCTTGAACAGCGCGTGGAAGCGCTCCAGCGCCGGGCCGGCCAGCTCGTGGCCGCTGTGCACCAAGGCGGCCAGCGCGTTGAAGCGGTCGGTCATGTTGCCCGCGTCCTTGAAGCGTTGGTAGGTCTTGCCGGGCCAGACCACGTCGCCGGTGTCGCGCGCGGCCAGGCACAGCATGGCAAGCGCCATGCCGGCGAGCGAACGGCGGCCGGCCGAGACATGGTCGGGCCGGTAGCCGCCGTTGTCCTGGTGGGCCTCGAACGCCCATTGCCAGTCGTGCTGCAACTCCAGCGCCAGCTGCTCGCGCATGGCTTCGCGCACGGCGTGCACGCGCTGCGGATCGACCTCGTCGAGCTGTTCGGCGATGTAGGTTTCCGACGGCAGCGTCAGCACCAGCTCCTTGAAGGCTGCGTCCAGCGTCGGGTGGCGCAACACCTGGCGCATGGCGTCGATGTAGGCGGCATCCAGCACCTTGGCCTCGCCCGGCTGGGCCGGGCTGTGGATGAAGTGCAGTGCGCGCTTGAGGGCCAGGCGCTGGCCGGCTTCCCAGCGGTTGAAGGGGTCGGTGTCGTGCGCCAGCAGGGTCAGCAGCTGGGCGTCGCTGTAGTCGCAGGCCAGCACCACCGGAGCGCTGAAACCGCGCAGCAGCGAGGGCACCGGTTCGGCGTCCACGTTGATGAAACGCAGCGTCTGTGTGGCCTCGGTCAGCACGATGGTGCGCGAACTCGGGCCGGGCTCGGCTTCACCCTCGAGCTGCAGTGGCAGCGAGCGACCGTCGGCCGTGACCAGGCCCAGGCTGACCGGAATGACGAAAGGCTCCTTGAGGGCCTGGCCTGGGGTGGGGGCGCAGCTCTGCGTCAGGGTCAGCGTGTAGCTGCGGCTGGCGGCATCGTACTGGCTGCTGGCGGCCACACGCGGCGTGCCGGCCTGGGCATACCAGCGCTTGAACTGCGGCAGCAGGCGCGCCAGCTCGGAACCCGGGTTGGCGTCGGCGATCGCCTGCGCGAATTCGTCGCAGGTGACGGCCTGGCCGTCGTGGCGCTGGAAGTACAGCGCCATGCCCTTCGCAAAACCGTCACGCCCGACCAGGGTCTGCATCATGCGCACGACCTCGGCACCCTTCTCGTAGATGGTGACGGTGTAGAAGTTGTTGATCTCGATGTAGGAGTCCGGGCGCACCGGGTGCGCCATCGGGCCGGCATCTTCCGGGAACTGGGCGGTGCGCAGCACGCGCACGTCCTCGATGCGCTTGACGGCACGGGCCGACAGGTCGCCTGCCAGGTCCTGGCTGAACTCCTGGTCACGGAAGACGGTCAGGCCCTCCTTCAGGCTCAACTGGAACCAGTCGCGGCAGGTGATGCGGTTGCCGGTCCAGTTGTGGAAGTACTCATGGCCCACCACGCTTTCGATGTTGGCGTAGTCGGCATCGGTGGCGGTGGCCTGGTTGGCCAGAACATACTTGGTGTTGAAGATGTTCAGGCCCTTGTTTTCCATGGCGCCCATGTTGAAGTCGCTGGTGGCGACGATCATGAAGCGCTCCAGGTCGAGCGGCAGGTTGAAGCGCGCCTCGTCCCAGGCGACGGAGGCCATGAGCGAGTTCATGGCGTGCTCGGTCTTGTCCAGGTCACCCGGACGCACATAGACCTGCAGCAGGTGCTCGCGGCCAGCGCGCGAGGTGATGCGCTGTTCGCGCGCCACCAGCTTGCCGGCCACCAGCGCGAACAGGTAGCAGGGCTTCTTGTGCGGGTCGACCCACTTGGCAAAGTGGCGGCCGTCGTCCAGCTCGCCTTGCTCCACCAGGTTGCCGTTGGACAGCAGCACCGGGTACCTGGCCTTGTCGGCGCGCAACGTCACCGTGTAGCTGGCCATCACGTCCGGGCGGTCCAGGAAGTAGGTGATGCGGCGGAAACCTTCGGCCTCGCACTGGGTGAAGAACGACTCGTTGCTCACGTACAGGCCCATGAGCTGGGTGTTCTTCACGGGTGAGCAGGTGGTGAAGATCTCCAGCTCGATCGGGCCGTCGGCCGGCAGGTTCTCCAGCACCAGCTGGTTGCCGTCCATCTTGAAGCTGGTGCCCTGGCCGTTGACCAGCACGCGCGCCAGGTTCAGCTCCTCGCCGTCCAGGCGCAAGGCTTGGGCCGCCACGTCCGGGTTGCGGCGCAACGTCATCTTGTTGAGCACGCGCGTCTTGGCCGGGTCGAGGTCGAACGTCAGGTCGACGGTGTCGATCCAGAACGCCGGCGCGGTGTAGTCCTCGCGCCGGATCACGGTGGCTTGTCCTTCACGCATGTCAAACTCCCTGCTTCAGAGACGCTTCGATGAAGGCGTCGAGGTCACCATCGAGCACCTTCTGGGTGTTGCTGATTTCCACGTTGGTGCGGAGGTCCTTGATGCGGCTCTGGTCCAGCACGTAAGAACGGATCTGGTGGCCCCAGCCCACGTCGGTCTTGGTGTCTTCCAGCTTCTGCTGCTCGGCCATGCGCTTCTTCATCTCATGGTCATACAGACGGCTGCGCAGGCGGCGCCAGGCGACGTCGCGGTTGCTGTGCTGGCTACGGCTGTCCTGGCACTGCACCACGATGCCGGTGGGAATGTGCGTCAGGCGCACGGCCGAGTCGGTCTTGTTGATGTGCTGGCCGCCGGCGCCGCTGGCGCGGTAGGTGTCGGTGCGCACATCGGCCGGGTTGATGTCGATCTCGATCGAGTCGTCGATCTCCGGGTAGACGAACACGCTGGCAAAGCTGGTGTGGCGCCCGCCCGAGCTGTCGAACGGGCTCTTGCGCACCAGGCGGTGCACGCCGGTTTCGGTTCGCAGCAGGCCGTAGGCGTAGTCACCTTCGATCTTGATGGTGGCGCTCTTGATGCCGGCGGTGTCGCCCGGTGTTTCGTCTTCCACCGTGCTCTTGAAGCCCTTGCGTTCGGCGTACTTCAGGTACTGGCGCAGCAGCATGCTGGCCCAGTCGCAGGCCTCGGTGCCGCCGGCACCGGCCTGGATGTCCAGGAAGCAGTTGCTTGGGTCGGCCGGCTGGTTGAACATGCGGCGGAACTCAAGCTTCTCCACCGTCTCGGCCAGCTTGGCCGCTTCGCCCTCGATGGACTGCAGGCCGGCCTCATCACCTTCTTCCTTGCTCATCTCGAACAGTTCACTGTTGTCCGCGAGTTCGCTGGTGAGCTGGTTGATGGTGACGACGACGTCGTCCAGTGCCTTCTTTTCCTTGCCCAGTTCCTGGGCGCGCTTGGGGTCGTTCCAGACCGCCGGGTCTTCCAGCGAGGCGTTGACCGTCCTCAGCCGTTCTGCCTTGGCATCGTAGTCAAAGATACCTCCGTAGCTCGACCGTGCGCTGGCTCAGGTCGGCGAGCCGGGTGCCAATGGCATTGATCTGTTCTGCGTCCATCATGGGGAATCCTGTGTGTGTTCTGTGAGGGAGGGCGCCGCCGGGCGGCACCAAGCCGCCGGAATGGCCCGAAACCCCCTATTTTAGTTGGCGGCCCGGGTTGACGCCGCAAAGTTAGCCTTGACGGCAGGCTGTGCCGGCGGCATGCCCTCAGGCCAGGAAGTCCTCGATCAGGCGCGCCAGCTGGACCGGCTGGTCGTGGTGCAGCATGTGGCCGGCGTCTTCGATGAGGGCTTGGCGCAGCTGCGGCACCGACTTCAGTCGTTCGTGGTACTCGGCCAGCGTGTACTTGCCCTGCCACCACTGTCCCATCTGGTTCTCGCTGGCTTCCACGGCCAGCACCGGGGCGCTGATGCGCTGGTAGATCTCCAGCACCTCGTCCACGCGGTAGAGCTGGGCATTGATGACCTTGTGCGCCGCGTCGCCCAGGATCTCCCACTGGCCCTGGGCATTGGGCCGGGCCCAATGCTGCGCGAGCCACTGTGCCTTGTCGGCGCCCAGGCGCGGGTTGGTCTTCATCAGGCGGCCCGCCACGCCGTCCACACTGTCATAGGTCTTGAGCGCCATCTCGCCGCGGTGCAGGCTTTTGAGCTCGTCCATCCACTTCGCATAGCGGCCGGGCGCCTGCGACGGTCTGGTGGCCGGCATGCCGAAGCCCTCCAGGTTGACCAGGCGGCGGATGCGTTCGGGCCGGCTGCCGGCGTAGAGCATGACCACGTTGCCGCCCATGCTGTGGCCCACCAGGTCCACCGGCCGGTCGCCGGCATAGTGGTCGAGCAGGAAGTCCAGGTCAGCCAGGTAGTCGGGGAACCAGTAGTTGTCGTGCCCCGGGCATTCAGTCAATCCAAAACCGCGCCAATCGGCTGCGATGACGGTGCGGCCCTGCATGAAGGCGTCGCTGAAGGCATCGACCACGAACTGGTAGGAGGCGGCGACGTCCATCCAGCCGTGCATCAGCACCAGCGGGGGCAAGTCGGAGCGGGCGTCGCCCCAGCGCAGCACGTGGTACTTGAGGTTGCGGATCGGGGTGAATTCGCTGTGGGGCAGGTGGCGGGCTTGGTACATTCGGGGCATCATAAGGAGACACGGCATGGCGACCAGTCAACCCCGGGACAACTACCACGCGCTGCACAGCCAGTTCCGCTGGCTGGTGCCGGACGAGTTCAACATCGCCGAAGTCTGCAGCCGGCGCTGGGCACAGGCCCTGGATGCTACCAAAAGGATAGCTGTCTACGCAGATGGTGCGGGCGTCGAACCCCGATTTCATACTTACGCCGAATTGCAGCACCAGGCCAACCGCCTGTCGGGTGCGCTGGCCTCGCTGCGCGTCGGCAAGGGTGACCGGGTGGCCATTGTCATGCCGCAGCGTTTCGAGACCGCGGTGGCCTACATGGCCGTGCTGCAGCTGGGCGCGGTGGCCGTGCCGCTGTCACAGCTGTTCGGACCCGAGGCGCTGGAGTTCCGCCTGCGCGACAGCGACGCCGTGGTGGCGATCTGCGACGACAGCACCATCATGAACCTGCTGGAGGCACGCAACACCTGCGAGGCGCTGCGCCATGTGATCGGCGTGGGCGACAGTTCCAGCGGCGACGTCGGTGGCGGTGCGGCTGCCATGGCCGATCTGGACTACGCCGCCATCCTGGCTGGGCAGCCGGCCGAGTACGCGCCGGTGGTCACGCGCGCCGAGGACCCGGCGGTACTGATCTACACCAGCGGCACCACCGGCAACCCCAAGGGCGCGCTGATTCCGCACCGCGCGCTGATCGGTAACCTGACGGGTTTCGTCTGCAGCCAGAACTGGTTCGGCTTCGACCCAGGTGCTGGCATGAAGTCTCCCTCCCCCGTGCGGGGGAGGACCGGGGTGGGGGCGAGCACAAACGGGGCAGCGCCCAGTCTGCCGCAGCCAAAAACGCGCAGCGTCTTCTGGTCGCCGGCAGACTGGGCGTGGACAGGTGGGCTGATGGATGCCTTGTTGCCTACGCTCTACTTCGGCCGCCCCATCGTGGCCTACAACGGCCGCTTCAACCCGCAGGTGGCGTTCGAGCTGATGCAGAAGTACGACGTCACGCACACCTTCCTGTTCCCGACTGCGCTCAAGGCCATGATGAAGGCCTATCCGCAGCCGAAGCGGTTCTTCAAGCTCAAGCTGCAGGCCATCATGAGCGCCGGCGAGGCGGTGGGCGATGCCGTGTTCGGCTATTGCCAGCGCGAGCTGGGGGTGACGGTCAACGAGATGTTCGGCCAGACAGAGATCAACTACATCGTCGGCAACTGCAGCATCTTC
>CALRMF020000080.1:0-10099 GCA_943369035.1 Curvibacter sp. AEP1-3 | reverse complement strand
CAAGACCGAGGGCCGCAACCGGGTGGTGGTGTTCGACCCGACCACCGCCGAGGTGGTGCACTCAGGCCTGGCCTGAAGGTGCCCGCAGGTCGAGCCGGATGGCACAACAGCCGTCGCCGTCCTCGGCCGGCTGCTCGACAAAGCCGAGCCGGCGTGCCAGTTCGCGCATGCCGGTGTTTTCCAGGATGACATCGCCCACGATGCGCTGCGTGCCGCGTGCGCGCTGGTAGCGGATCAGCTTGTCCATCAGCAGGCGGCCCAGGCCCCGGCCTTTGAGGTCCGAGCGCACGATGACGCCGAACTCGGCGTCCAGGTTGTCCGGATCGGCAATGGCACGCACCACACCCAGTGTCTCGTCCACGCCGTCCGGCCCCGGGGCCACGGCAATGAACGCCATCTCACGTTCGTAGTCGATCTGCATCAGGCGCGCCAGCTCGCTGCGCTCGATGCTGCGCCGGCTGTAGAACACGCGCATGCGGATGTCCTCCGGGTCCAGCCGCTCCAGGAAAGCCAGGTGCTGTGCCTCGTCCTCCGGCCGGATCGGCCGCAGCGTCAGCGTGCGCCCGTCCCAGGGCAGTGTCTCCACCAGCTCCGCCGGGTAAGGCCGGATGGCAAAGTGCTCGGCGCCCGCCGGCCGGTCAAGGCTGAGGCGGATGCGCGCATCCAGCGCCACCACGCCCTCGAAGTTGGCGATCAGCGGGTTGATGTCGAGTTCGGCGATCTCGGGCACGTCGGCCAGCAGCTGCGACACCGCGACCAGCACGCCATGCAAGGCGTCCTGGTCCACCGCCGGCGTGTCGCGCCAGCCGTTCAGCAGCCTGGCCACGCGCGTGCGCGCCACCAGCGCGCGCGCCAGCGGCACGTTCAGCGGCGGCAGCGCCACCGCGCGGTCCGCCAGCACCTCGACCGCCGTGCCGCCCTGGCCGAACAGGATCACCGGACCGAACACGCGGTCCATGCTGGCACCCACGATGAGCTCCTGCGCATGCGCACGCCGCACCAGCGCCTGTACCGTGAAGCCCTGCAGGCGCGCCTGCGGGCGCTGCTGGCGCACGCGCGCCAGCATGGCCTGCGCCGCCGCATCGACCTCGGTTGCGCTGTGCAGATTGAGCACCACGCCGCCGACATCGGACTTGTGCGAGATGTCTTCGGACAGGATCTTCAGTACCACCGGGTAGCCAATGGCCTCGGCCGCTGCCACCGCCGCCGCCGGCTCAGGCGCTACACGCTGTGTGGCCACCACCGGCACGCGGTAGGCCGCCAGCACCGCCTTGGCTTCCACCTCACTCAGCATCTCGCGCCCCTCGGCCAGAACCTGCTGCACCAGCGCGCGCACCGCGGCAGTGTCGATCGGCGCGCCCGGCGCCGACGCCGGGGGTGCCTCCAGCAACTGGGCCTGGTTGCGCCGGTAGGTCACGCCCATGGCGAAGGCACGTACCGCCTCCTCCGGCGTCTCGAAACCGGCGATGCCGGCGGCGCGGAAGACCTGGCGCGCCTCGTCCACCGCGCCGTCGCCAAGCCAGCAGCCCAGCAGACGTGGTGGATCGGTCTTGGCCAAGGGCACCAGGGCGCGCGCCACGTCGGCGCTCGGCACGATGGCCGTCGGTGCATGGATGAACAGTACGGCGCCGGCGGCCGGGTCGTCGGCCAGCACCTGCAAGGCCTGCTCGTAACGCACTACCGGCGCGTCGCCAATGATGTCCACCGGGTTGCCATGCGACCAGTTGGCCGGCAGCGCGGCATCCAGTCGCGCCAGCGTGGCCGGCGCCAGTTCAGCCAGGGCCACTCCCATGTGCTCGGCGGCATCGGCCGCCATCACGCCGGCGCCACCGCCGTTGGTGAGGATGGTCAGCGCGTCGCAGGTGTTGGTGCGGAAACGCGCCAGCGTCTCGGCGGCCAGGAAAAGCTGCTGCAGCGTGTCCACCCGCAGCATGCCGGCGCGCGCGATGGCGGCGTCGTAGACCAGGTCGGAGCCGGCCAGGGCACCGGTGTGCGAAGCGGCGGCGCGCTGGCCCTGCTGCGAGCGCCCGGCCTTGACCACGATGACCGGCTTGTTGCGCGCCGCCGCACGCGCGGCCGACATGAACTTGCGCGGCGCCTCGACGGATTCGATGTAGAGCAGGATGGCGCGGGTCTTCGCGTCGCTGGCCAGGTAGTCGAGCAGGTCGCCGAAGTCGACGTCGGCATGCTCACCGAGCGAAATGAAATGCGAGAAGCCGATACCGCGCGACTGCGCCCAGTCCAGCATGCCGGTCATCAACGCGCCCGATTGGGTGACGAAGGCCAGTTCCCCCGGCAGGGCCCCCACATGCGCAAAGCTGGCGTTGAGCCCCAGGTGCGGTGCCAGCAGGCCGATGCAGTTAGGACCGAGGATGCGCAGCAGCCTGGGCCGCGCGGCGTCCAGCATGGCCTGCTTCTGCGCCGCGTCCAGCCCCGCCGTCAGCACCACGGCCGCGCGCGTGCCGCGTGCGGCGAGCTGCGCAATCAGGCCGGGCACCGAGGCCGGCGGGGTGCAGATCACCGCCAGGTCCGGCGCCTGCGGCAGGGCCTGAACGTTGGCGTACACCGGCTGGCCGTCGAGCAGGCTGTGCTTGGGGTTGACGGCGTACACCGCGCCGCCAAAGCCCTGGCGCAGATTGCGCCACACCGTGCCGCCCACGCTGGCCGGGCGGTCGGAGGCGCCGAAAACGGCGACCGACGCGGGCGTGAGGAGGAAGTCAAGGTTGCGGATGCTCATGGGCTTCAAACCGGCACAGGACAGCCCCGACTGTACCCGGCAGCGGTGTCGACGCCGTGACACGGCCGCAAAAAAGCCCTGGCGCGCCAGGCGGGCCGGGGCCATCACAGGGGGCGCGTGCGTCAGAACACGATCTGCACACCCGCCTTCAGGCTGCGCCCCGGCAGCGGTGCCTTGCCGGCGGCGGTCTGCGTCAGGATGGACGTGGCCGAGTAGGCCCGGGTATCACCGATGTTGTCCAGCCGCGCGTACCACAGCAGGTTCGACTTGCCCGCCTTGGCGCGGTAGGTCAGCGCCGCGTTCCACAGCGTGTAGCCGCCGGTGGCGCGCTGGCCATCGGGCACGCGGTCCTGCGCCGCGTTCTGGTCCACGCCCAGGCGCGCACCCCACGGCCCGCTGGACCACAGCAGCGTGGCGCCCAGGCGCAGCGGCGCGATGCGCGGCAGCGGCTGGCCGGTTCTGGTGTTGTCGGCCCGCACGCTGTCGGCGCGCAGCCCCAGGTCGAGCTTGTGGCCGCCGTCGAGCAGGCGGATGTTGCCGCTGAGCTCGGCGCCGGTGAAGCGCGCCTGCACCTGGGTGTAGGTGTAGCGCGGTGGATCGGCCGACAGGTCCGTGCCTTCGAGCGAAATGTAGTTGCTGAACCGGTGCTGGAACAACTGCAGCCGCGCCCGGTGCGCCCCGCGCTGCCAGGCCAGGCCGACATCAACGTTGGTGGAACGCTCCTTGTCGAGATTGGCGTTGCCGATCTCGTAGGCATTGGTGGCCACGTGCTGGCCATCGGCAAACAGCTCGTAGTCCTTCGGTGCACGCTCGTTCCACGACAGGTTGCCGGTGAGCTGCCAAGCCGGTGCCACCTTCCACAGCGCCCCCAGCGCATAGCTGCCCGGGTTGAAGCTGCGGGTGGCCGGGGTGAAGCGTGCCTCGGTCGGGCTGCCGAAGGATTCGACCTGCACTGCCTCCAGCCGCGCGCCGGCACTGAGCTTGCCCCAGGACAGGCCGAGCTCCTCGTGCGCGAAGACGGCGCTGCTGCGCGTGCGGCTGTGCGGCGCATAGGCCTCCGAGCCGTCGGCCGAGAACTCGCTGTCCTCGAACTGCAGGCCGACCACGCCGTCGAGCGCGCCCAGCCTCGCGTGCCGCGCCTGCAGGCGCAAGTCGTTGCCCAGCGTCTTGAACTGGGTGCCGGGCGCCTCGGCCTCGAACTCGGTATGGCGGTAGTCGGTGCGGTTGAACTGGAACTTCAGGCTCTGCAGCGCCGAGTTCAGCTCGCGCACCTCGCCCTCCAGCGCCAGGCGGCTGGAGCGCATGCGGATGCCCACCTCGTCCTCGGCCACCGTGCCGTAGTGCGTGTCGTAGGTGGACAGCGAAGCCCCCAGGTAGCCGCGGTCGAACAGCAGCGAACCGCCGAGCGCACCGCCCCAGGTCTCGCTGGCCGAGTTGCAGATGCGCTTGGCGGTGCGGGTGACGCCGCCACGCGTGCAGTCCAGTGCCACCGGCACCTCGACGTCGCGGGTGTTGCGCGACATCACGTCCACATGCAGGCCGTAGCGCTGGTTGCCGGCGTCCAGGGCCACGCTGCCGCTCTGCTCGCGGTTGCCGCTGGCCAGCCCCAGGTCGGCCTTGCCGACCACGCCGCCCTCGGCGCCGAACAGACGCTCACGATGGATGCGATTGTCGATCACGTTGACCACGCCGCCGACGGCGCTGCCCCCGTACTGCAGCACGCCGGGGCCGCGCAGCACCTCGACACGCTCGACCAGCAGCGGGTCGAGCGGGACCGCATGGTCGTAGCTCAGGCTGGAGGCGTCATGGCTGGCGCTGCCGTTGTTCAGGATGCGGATGCGGTCGCCGTCCAGGCCGCGGATGACCGGGCGGCTAGCGTTGGGACCGAAGTAGGTGCTGCTGACGCCGGGCATGGCGTCCAGCGTTTCGCCCAGGGTGGACTTGGCGCGCAGCAACAGGTCCTGGCCGGCAAGCTGATCAGCCGGCGCGATCAGCTCATCGGAACCCAGCGGGTTGCCAGTGACGATGACCGGCGCCAGGCTGGGCTCCGGCGTGGTCTGGGCGTGGGCCGACAGGCCGCCCAGCAGCAGGCAGACGGCCACGGCCACCGGTGTGGACAGGGAAGACGAGGACGCGGCGAGCAGGTCGCGGCGTCGCGAGTGAGGAGGTTTCATGACGGATCCGTTGAATCAAACACAGGCCCGCGCGCGTGGCGCGACCGGACGACGCCGGTGTGCGGCACAACGCGCAAGCAAAAACAGGGCGGGAGATTCAGCAGACCCGTGGCGGGCCGCGCGCGTCGAACAGCGCAAAGGAGATCGCCGGATGGTGCTGCACGAGCACCCGGGACACCGCGCCCGAGAACACCACCGGCAAGACCAGCAGCGGCACGGCCGGCAGGCTGTCGGCATGGCCGTACTGGTCGTACAGCCGGCAATCAAGTTCATCACCCTGCGGTACCAGCAGGTGGGCCAGCAAACCGGCGCCCGCATGCGAATGCGCCGCTGGCGCAGCGGCCTCGTGCTGATGCGCCGACACCTGCGGCGCATGCGGGCCGAAGGCGTGGCGCACATGGTGCAACTGCCCCAGCCACTGCGCCCACAGCAGGGCCCACGCGAGCAGCAGCACCCCACCGGCCCACAGCGGGCGGTGTCGCAAGAGCGTTTGAGCGGGTGCCGGTTTCACGGGAACAACAGGAAAAAGGGTGCTGCCTATCGGGCAGGCGTGGCGTCAGTCATGCGGTAGTACAGGCCGTAGGCGTCATCGTGCAGCACGGAAAAACGCCCTTCCACCACGACAGGTTCCATACTGTACTTGACCGGCGTCTTCGTCTTGACCTCGACCATGCTTTCCGGCCCGCCGGGCACGCAGAAGGAGCAGGTCAGCGGCACCGAACTCAGCAGGAAATGGGTCTGCCGCTCGCCCGGGTCGAGCGGCATCATGAAGCCCTGCACACGCTGGGTCTTCTGGTCCAGGGCCTGCACCGCCGGCGGGAATACGGGGCGGATGCGGTTCTTCTCCACCTTGGTCTTGACCGAGGTCAGCAGCGACCAGGGCAGCACGTCCGACCGCTCCTTCAGCTGCGGGAACGGGCTGTTGGGGCTGTGCACGCCCGCACCACTGCCGTAGGGCACGGCCGGCGCCGTCCCTGGCATGGGCGAGCTCAGTTGCGCCTGCGCCGCCAGCGCAGACAGCAGGAGTGCCCCGGTCCAGACGGTCTTAATGTTCATGCTTCATGCCGCAGTACTTGCCGATGGCCAGGCCCTTGCAGGCCGCCTGCAGTTCCTTCTGGCAGACATCATGCTTCTTGCCCGAGGCCAGGCATTGCGCCGCGGCTTCGTGCGCGGCCGCCATGGCGCGATGGCGCTGGATGTCTTGCGCCACCGCCTTGGCGTCTTCCGCCATGGCCGGCAGGGCCAGCCAGGCACCCAGGAACACGATCCAACTCAGTTTCTTCATCGTCATCATCTCGAATTCAGCAATTGTCCTGCTTCCACGCGGTACGCGCTCAGCGTCGGCAACAAAGCCGCCAGCCCGGCCACACCCGTGGCGATCACCGGCACCCAGGCCTCTTCGCCTACCCACTGCCAGGCGCTCAGGGTGAGCGATTTCTCGGCCTGCAAGAAAAAGCCTAGCAGACCTGTCAAGAGGTGGCCGCCGGCCAGGCCGATCAGCGAGGCCAGCACGGCCAGCCAGAGCGCCTCGCACAGCAGCAGGGCGGCGACCCGGGCCGGGCTGGCGCCCAGCATGCGCAGCATGGCGAGGTCCGGCGCGCGCTCGCGCACCGCGTTCCACAAGGCAATGAAGACGCTCAGGCCGGCGGTCAGCAGCAGCACGGCGCCGAAGCCGCGCAGCACGTCGGCACCGACACCGACCATGCGCAGCAGGCGGGTGATCTCCACCGCCGGCGCGGCCGCCTGCATGGAAGTCGAACTGTTGACGTAGCGCGGGAAGGTCACGGCTGCCAGCGGGCTGCGGTACTGCACCAGGGCCAGCGTGACCTCGCGCTCTTCCTCCATGGCGCGCCGCTCCTCCTCATCCTCCGCATGGCTGGCCTCGTGCAACTGCCAGACCGACTCGGTGGCGGTCAGCACCAGCCGGTCCAGCACACAGCCGCAGGGCGCCAGCACGCCGCTCACCTGGTAAGGCACAGCCGCGTGCACGTCGCCGCCCTCGCCCAAGCCGTGGGCGCCGGCAAAGCTGTCCCCCGGCTGCAGTCCGGTGGCCTGTGCCACCTGCACGCCCAGTACCGCCTCCATCGGCTGCGCCCACCAGCGCCCCTGCGCCAGCGTGGCGCCGTAGTGCGCCGGGTAGTCGGGTGTGGTGCCGACGATGCGAAAGCCGCGCAGGCTGTCGCCCAGGCTCAGCGGGATCAGCCGTGCCACACGGGCATCGCGCGCCAACGCCTGCACCTCGGCCAGCGGAATGTTGCCGGGCGGCACGTCCAAGTGGAACACGCCGGCCAGGATCAGCTGCATCGGGCTGCCCTTGGCACCGACCACGGCGTCGATGCCGGCCAGATCACGCTCGAAGGCGCGGTCGATCTGCGCCCTTGTGAGCAGCACAAAGGTGATGGCCGCCAGCCCGAGCGACAACAGCAGCAGGTTGAGGCCCGCCGCCAGCGGCCGCGAGAACAGGTAGCGCAGCGACAATGCTATTGTTTTCATAGCTACGGATGCCCATCAATCGGACTCTGAAGCCCGATTGGACTCTCAAGTTCGAGCAACTGCGCGGTCGGCAGCGCCTGCCGCACGCGGGCGTCGTGGGTGGCAATCACCAGCGTGGCGCCGCAGCGCTGCGCCGTGGCCTGCAGGAGCGCCAGCGCATCCTGTGCGGCCGCGTCGTCCAGGCTCGCGGTGGGCTCGTCGGCCAGGATCACCTTGGGATTCAACAGCACCGCCCGCGCCAGCGCGACGCGCTGCGCCTGGCCACCGGAGAGCTGCGTCGGTCGGCGCGCCGCCAGCTCGACCACCCCCAGTGCGTCCAGCGCGGTCCGGATGGCACCGTGGTCTTCCGGCAGGCCGGCGGCGAAATAGGCCAGCCCCAGGTTGCCGGCCACGCTGAGGGCCGGGCTCAGGTGCAGCTTTTGCGGCAGAAAGCCCACGTGGCGGGCGCGCCAGGCGTCGCGCTGCACCGGCGTCAAGGTCGGCAGGGGCTGGCCGGCCACCACCAGTTCGCCCGCGCTGGGTGTCAGCAGGCCCGCAACGAGCGACAGCCAGGTGGACTTGCCGGCACCAGAACGACCGCGCAGCAGCAGCACGCCGCCTTGCGGCAAGGCGACATCGGGGAAGGTCAGCGCCGGCCCTTGCGGGTAACGGTACTGCAGCGCGCGGGACGAGATCATCGGCTAGGACTTGAGCAGCGGCGCGAAGTGCTGGCGCAGCTTGGCGACCTTGGGGCCGATGACGTAGGCGCAGTAGCCCTGGCCTGGGTGGTGTTCGTAGTAGTCCTGGTGGTAGTCCTCGGCCGGCCAGTAGTTGGCCAGCGGCAGCACCTCGGTGACGATGGGGCCGTGAAAGACCGCCGCCTGTTCCAGCTCGGCGATCAGCAGCTCTGCTTCCAGCTTCTGTTCCGGCGTGCTGTAGTAGATGGCACTGCGGTACTGGCTGCCGACATCGTTGCCCTGGCGGTTCAGGGTGGTCGGGTCATGGCTGGCGAAGAAGATCTCCAGCAGTTGGCGCACGCTCACTTGCGCGGGATCATAGGTCAGGCGAACCACCTCGTTGTGGCCCGTGCTGCCGCTGCAGACCTGCTCGTAGCTCGGACGCTCGGTCTGGCCGTTGCTGTAGCCGTTCTCCACGTCGACCACGCCGCGCACGCGTGTGAACACGGCTTCGGTGCACCAGAAACAGCCACCACCGAGGGTGAGGACGGGCAAGGCGTCGGGCATGGAGGCGGTCATGGTGGGCACTCTGGGTCGGCGGCGGGATAGGCATCTTACTGAGTGCGGCGCGCGCACGCCGCCTTTACCCAAGATTTACCCACGGCTCACCGGGCCGACGCCCCGGACTGGGTAGGCTTGCGGCTTGACGGGTCGGAGCGTGATCGCTACATTACTAACCAGCCAGTCATTAAGAGCCATGATCACCAAACTCCTCACGGAAACCTGTCAGAAGGTCCACGCCAAACGCGAACGCCGCAAGGAAGCCCGTCCGGGCGAACTGCTGGCCGCGGCGCTGGATCTGTTCGTGGAGAAAGGCTATGCGGCGACCAAGTCCGAGGAGGTGGCACGCCGTGCCGGCGTCTCCAAGGGCACGCTGTTCCTCTATTTCGCCAGCAAGGAGGAGTTGTTCAAGGCAGTGGTGCGCGAGAACATCGGCGGCCGGTTTCCGGAATGGCACGCCGAGTTCGAGGCCTACCAGGGCAGCACGCCCGACTTGCTGCGCCACTTCATGCTGTTGTGGTGGACCCGTGTCGGCTCCACCCGCATCGGCGGCATCACCAAGCTGATGATGAGCGAGGCCAGCAATTTCCCCGAGCTGGCGGCCTTCTACCAGCAGGAGGTGATCGAGCCTGGCCACGAACTGATCCGCCGCATCCTGCAGCGCGGCGTGGAGCGCGGCGAGTTCCGCCCGGTCGACCCGAAGTATGGCGTCTACCTGGTGCTCACGCCCATGATCTTCCTGATGAGCTGGAGCCACTCGCTCGGTGCCTGTGCCAGCTGCGGTGACACCCTGGTGCCGGAGGACTACCTCGCGGTGCAGATTGACAACATCCTCCACGGCCTGTGCCCGCCGGCGGCCGCCAACCTCAAGGACAAGCGCTGACATGAAACGCTGGATCAAATGGAGCCTGCTCGCCCTCGTCGTGCTGCTGCTGGCCGTCGGCATCCTGCGCGCGCTGGCCAACCGCAAGGCGCAACAGGCCGCGCTGGCGACGCAGACGGCCGCCAGCGCCCAGACCGTGGTCGAGCTCGGCGCCTCCGACCTGCTGCAGGCGCGCACACTGGCGCTCACCCGCGGCCTGCCGGTGTCGGGCACGCTCAAGGCTGTCAACGCCGCGGTCGTCAAGGCCCGCGTGGCCGGCGAGCTGCGCCAGCTCACGGTGCGCGAGGGCGACACAGTGAAGGCCGGGCAGCTGATCGCGCTGATCGACCCGACCGAGTACGACGCGCGGCTGCGCCAGGCCCAGCTGCAGGCGGACGCGGCGCAGGCGCAGATCGACATCGCGCAGCGCCAGTACGACAACAACAAGGCGCTGGTGGACCAGGGCTTCATCTCCAAGACCGCGCTCGACACCTCGCTGGCCAACCTGAACGCCGCGCGCGCCAGCCACCAGGCGGCGGTGGCAGCGGCCGACGTGGCGCGCAAGAGCGCCGCCGACACCCGGCTGCTGGCACCGATTGCCGGCCAGGTGGCGCAG
>CALRMF020000079.1:0-10195 GCA_943369035.1 Curvibacter sp. AEP1-3 | reverse complement strand
TCTTGTACCTGCAGGCCGCGCGAGGGCATTATCCGTGTCCGGCGCCACGCCAGCCATCAGGGTTGATGCTCAACGCATCAGGAAATACGCTGCCAGCAGGTACAGCAGCACCGCGAAGGCGCGCTTGAGTGGCCGGATGTCCATGCGGTGGGCCGTGCGCGCCCCCAGCGGCGCAGTCAGGATGCTCATGGTGGCGATCACCAGCAGGCCCGGCAGATACAGGTAGCCGAAGGCACCGGCAGGCATGTCCGGCAGGTTGCGCCCGGCCCAGATGTAGCCCAGCGTACCCGCCAGCGCGATAGGAAAGCCCAGTGCGGCCGAGGTGCCGACCGCCTGGTGAATCTTCACGTTGCACCAGGTCATGAATGGCACGGAGACAAAGGCGCCGCCGGCGCCGACCACCGAAGACATCAAACCGATGACACTGCCCATGCCGAACATACCGGGAGTCCCGGGCAGCGTGCGCGTCGGCTTGGGTTTGCGGTCGATGAACATCTGCGTGGCCGAGTAGGCAATGAAGAGCGAGAACACCATGCCCAGGATGCGTGTGGGCAGAGCGGCGGCGATCTGCGCGCCGATCAGCGCGCCCAGCAGGATGCCCGGCGCCAGCACGCGCGCCACCGGCCACAGCACGGCGCCGCGCTTATGGTGTGCGCGTACCGAGGAGAGCGAGGTGAAGCAGATCGTGGCCAGCGAGGTGGCCACCGCCATCTTGACCACATACTCGGCCGGGAAGGCCTTGGCCTCCAGGATCAGCGTCATGAACGGCACCATGATCATGCCGCCACCGATGCCCAGCAGCCCGGCCAGGAAGCCGGCGGTGATGCCCATCAGGGCCAGTTCAGCGATCAGTTGCGGTTCGAGAAGCATCGTGCGTTGCGACCGGACGCGCCTGAGGTGGCTGTGCACGCCAGCACTCGGGCGCCCCGGCCAGAGGGTTCGGCGGCGGGGAAGGACAGTGGTGGGGAGAAATAAGGTGTCTGCAAGTGCCACCGGACCGGCATCCTGAACCGGGGTTCAGGTGGGCGAGGTCAGCGTTGGCCTTGGGTTCATCTGACGCGAGACGATCACGCTAGCCAGGCGATGTTCCAAGCCCGGGCTCAATGAGCATTGGTTCAAGGAAATATAAAGCCCGGCGGCATTGCAGACAGGGGAGATTGTAGGCGCTGCGGCGCCAGGGGGCAGATTGAAGAGGGCGCCGTTCGTCGCCGACTTCAGATCAGCCTTCCGTCTTCGCCGAGCACTGTGTCCAGGCGGTCCAGCAGCGCGTCCAGGCCGCTGTTGCGGTCGGCATTGCCGTGGACCGGTGCAGCGGTGGCTGCCGTCGAGACGGGGGCCGCCGGCCGCTCGGGCTGGCTGGCACGATCTGACAGGTCGAAGGCCAGGTTGAGAGCGGCCAGCACGGCAATGCGGTCGCGGGCTTTCACCTTGCCGGCATCGCGGATCTTGCACATGGCGGTATCGACGCGCTCCACCGCATCGAGCAGGCGGGTCTCACCGCCTTCGGGGCAGCCGAGCAGGTAGCTCTGGCCCATGATCTGCACTTCGAGCTGTTTCATGCGGCGCCCTTGTGGTTGTCGGCCGTTTCCGGCAGGCGCTCCAGCAAAGCGTCCACGCGGGCGCGCGCGGCGCTCAGGCGCGACTTGAGCGAGTCACGTTCGCTGGTCAGGGTTTCGACCTGTGCGGCCAGCAGCGCATTGGTGCGCTGCAATTCCTCATAGCGCACCAGCAGGCGCTCCACGCGCTCGATCAGTTGCTCGGTTTGGGTCGGATTCGACATAGGTGTAGTGACCAAGACCCCGCATTGTAGGGTTGGCGACAGCTTGTCCAGCGTAAAATCCGTCACGTTGGTGCTCGCGGTGTGGTTCACACGCCGCAGTTCAACGGGAAGCAGGAGGGGAGACCGGCCTTGGTCGACCTAACCTGCGCTGCCCCCGCAACGGTAAGTGGACGTGCCTGACGGCACCGCTTTCATCCACCAGCCACTGGAGCGTGAACCAAGCTCCGGGAAGGCGATGAAGGTTGTTTCCACCAGCCCGGATACCGGCCAACACGGTGGTTGTGCGCCTGGCGCGCAGCCGTGACGTCCATGCCCTGGCGGGGAAGCCGGGGAGGGCTTCCATGTGTTCTTCCATTCATGAAAATCCGTTTCCTTGCCGAGGGGCTCGCCGCACTGGCGCTGGCCGCGGCATCCCTGCTGCCTGTCCGGGCGTTGCACGCCCAAACACCGCCTGCCGCCATGCTGCGGGAAACCGTGGTCACCGCCACCCGCACCGTACGGCCGCTGGTCGATCTGGTGGCCGACGTCACCGTGATCGACCGCGCCGAGATCGAGCGCAGCGGCGCCACCGGCCTGGCCGACGTGCTGGTGCGCGTGCCGGGCATCGAGATGGCGCGTAATGGCGGCCCCGGCAATGCCACCAGCCTGTACCTGCGCGGCGCTGAAACCCGCTTCACGGCCGTCTTCATCGATGGCGTCCGTGTCGATTCCCAGTCCACCGGGGGTGCGCCGTGGGAATCGATTCCGCTGGCGCAGGTCGAGCGCATCGAGATCCTGCGCGGTCCGGCCGGAGCCGTCTATGGCTCGGACGCGCTTGGCGGCGTGGTGCAGATCTTCACTCGCAAGGGCGATCGTCCGTTTGCGCCCTATGCCGGCGTCGGGCTGGGCACCTATGGCACGCGCCAGTGGGACGTCGGCTTCAGCGGCGCTCAAGGCGCGTTCGACTACGCACTCGGCCTGGCCGGCGAGGCCAGCAACGGCTTCAACATCCGGCCGGTCACCGGCTACAACCCGGACGATGACGGCTACAAGACCGAGTCGTTCAGCGGGCGGCTCGGCTGGCAGCTCAATGCGGCCCATCGTCTTGAAGCCACGGCCCTGTCTGGCAGCACGGATGCGCAGTACGACGCCTCCAACAGGACGCCGGCCTCGACCCGCGATGACCATGCACTCAACCTGGTGCAGGCCCGTGGCCTGAACTGGCGGGGCCAGTGGAGCGAGCACTACAGCACCGTGCTCAGCGCCACCGAGTCGCGGGTGCAATACGAGACCAGGCCGTCGGCCTATCTCACGATGACGCGGCTCAATGGCTACCTGTTCCAGAACGAGCTCCGCTTCGGCGCCCATCAGTTCACCGCGGCGCTGGAGCGCAAAGTCGATTACCTGGAAAACCGGCCGATCTACCGCGAACGTCGGCAGGACGCATTGGCGCTGGGCTATGGCTGGCGCCACGGGCCTCACTCGCTGCAGTTCAATGCCCGGCATGACGACGACAGCGAGTTCGGTGGCCAGGACACCGGCAGCCTGGCCTATGGCCTGGCACTGTCGCCGCAATGGCGCGCCACCGCTTCGGCGGGCACCGCCTTCCGCGCGCCGACGCTATACCAGCGCTTCAGCAGCTATGGCGTGGCCAGTCTGAAACCGGAGACCAGTACGAACCAGGAGCTGGGGTTGCAGTATGGGAAAGGTCCTGCGCAGTTTGGCCTCGTGGTGTACCGCAATGAGGTCCGCAACCTGATCACCTATGCCAACAGCAACACCGGCTGCACCAACAGTCCCAACGGCTGCTACGGCAACACCGCCGCGGCTGACTACACCGGGATGACCTTGACGTTGCAGGTCCGGTTGGCCGGGGCGACGTTCAAGGCTTCGCTCGACGTGCAGGAACCGCGTGACACGCAGACCGGCAAGCTGCTGGCGCGGCGTGCCAGCCACCATGTGAACCTGGCGGTCGATCGCCGTTTCGGCCGTTGGCAACTGGGGGCCGGGGCCCTGTTGTCCGGCGCGCGCTACGACGCGGCCGACAACACGACGGTGCTGCCGGGCTATGCGCTGCTGCACCTGCACGCGAGCACGCGTATCGGCAAGGACTGGTCGATGCTGGCGCGCATCGACAACCTGACCGACACCCCCTACCAGCTCGCCAGCGGCTATGCCACGGCCGGCCGCAGCCTCTTTGTCGGCCTGCGCTGGGCTCCGCTCTAGCGTCTGGCTGCACTTGCGAAATGAACAGGCCCTGAGCCCCTTCACAATCCTGTCCCATGGCTGAACCGATCCGTTGCCCCGCCATCCTCATCGCCGCCCCGGCCTCCGGCCAGGGCAAGACCACGATCACCGCAGCGCTGGCGCGGCTGCACACGCGCCAGGGGCGGCGCGTGCGCGTGTTCAAGTGCGGGCCGGACTTCCTCGACCCGTTCTGGCATGCGCTGGCCAGCGGCGCACCGGTGCACCAGCTCGATCTGTGGATGACCGGCGAGGCCGACTGCCGCGCGCGCCTGCATGCGGCGGCGCAGGAGGCCGACCTCATCATCGTCGAAGGCGTGATGGGCCTGTACGACGGTCAGCCCAGTGCGGCCGATCTGGCGCAGCGCTTCGGCCTGCCCATCCTGTCGGTGGTCGATGCCGGTGCCATGGCCGGCACCTTCGGCGCCTTGGTGTATGGCCTGCAACACTACCGCGAGGGTCTGCGCTGGGCCGGCGTGCTGGCCAACCGGGTGGGCAGTGAGCGCCATGCCGGCATGCTGCAGACCAGCCTGAAAGAGCCGCAGCAGTGGTTGGGCGCGCTGCTGCGCAACCCGGCACTGACCTTGCCGGAGCGGCACCTGGGCCTGGTGGCTGCCACCGAACTGAGTGACGCCACCGAGCGGCTGGATGCCGCGGCCGATGCGCTGGCGGCCACGCCGCTGGGGCAGATGAGTGGCGATGACCTGCAGCGCTGGGCGGTGGATTTCCCGCCCGTCGCGCTGTCCACTGCCGCGCTGGACCAGCCGCTGCGCGGCAGGACCGTGGCCGTGGCCAGCGATGCCGCCTTCTGCTTCATTTATGCGGCCAACATCGAATGCCTGCAGCAGCTGGGGGCGCAGGTGGTGTTCTTCTCGCCGTTGGCCGATGCTGCCTTGCCCATGTGCGACGCCGTCTGGCTGCCTGGTGGCTATCCGGAGTTGCATGCGGCACGGCTGGGCGCCAACCACGCGCTGCGCGACAGCCTGCGCGCCCACGCGACGGCCGGCAAGCCGGTGTGGGCCGAGTGCGGCGGCATGATGGCGCTGTTCGAGACCCTGGTCGACAAGCAAGGTGAGCGCCACACCATGTGGGGTCTGCTGCCCGGACGGGTGGTGATGCAAAAACGCCTGGCCGCGCTCGGGCCGCAGCAACTGGTGATGGACGGCCTGACGCTGCGCGGTCACACCTTCCATTACTCACTGAGCGAGACGCCCGTGCCGGTGGCCGCGCGCACCACGCGCCCCGAGGGCAACAGCAGCGACTACGAGGGTGAGGCCGTCTATCGGCAGGGGCCGGTGGCGGCGAGCTACTTCCACGCCTGGTTTCCCTCGGCGCCCGGGCTGGTGGCGCGCCTGTTCGGCCCGGGGTTGTCTACATGAACACCGCTCACCTCGGCCCGCAGCGCATCGTCTGCCTGACGGAGGAGACCACCGAGTGGCTCTACCTGCTGGGCGAGGAGCGGCGCATCGTCGGCATCTCGGGCTACACCGTGCGGCCGCGCCGAGCGCGCGAGGAAAAGCCCAAGGTCAGCGCCTTCCTGAGCGCGAAGATCGAGCCCATCGTGGCGTTGCAGCCGGACTGCGTGTTCGGTTTCTCCGACCTGCAGGCCGACATCGCGGCCGAACTGGTCCGCCGCGGCATTCCCGTCACGGTGTTCAACCAGCGCAGTGTGGCCGAGATTTTTTCGATGATGTTCCAGGTGGCGGCCATGGTCGGTGCCGTGGATCGCGGTCTGCAGTTGATCGAACAGATGCAGGCGCGGCTGCAGGCCATCCGCACCGCCGCATCGCAACTGCCACGCCGCCCGCGCATCTACTTCGAGGAATGGGACGAGCCGCCGATCAGCGCCATCCGCTGGGTGTCGGAGCTGATGGGCATCGCCGGCGGCGACGACATCTTCCCCGAGCTGGCGCAGCAGGCCATGGGCAAGCAGCGCATCATTGCCGACCCGCAGGAGATCGTGCGCCGCAACCCGGACATTGTCATCGGCTCCTGGTGCGGCAAGAAGTTCCGCGCCGAGAAGGTGGCGGCGCGTCCCGGCTGGCAGGATGTGAGTGCGGTGAAGCACGGCCAGCTGTTCGAGATCAAGTCGGCCGACATCCTGCAGCCGGGCCCCGCCGCGCTGACTGACGGCGTGGAGCAGTTGCACCGCATTGTCATGAACTGGAGTCAGGCGCATGCTTGAGCTGACCATCGCAAAGAGCGAACTCATCCTCGGTGGCCAGAAGAGCGGCAAGTCACGCCGCGCCGAGCTGTTGGCCAGAACTTGGCTGGCGCAATCGCCGCAGCACCGGGCCACGCTGATTGCCACCGCCCAGCCCTGGGACGCGGAGATGCGCGAGCGCATCGCGCGACATCAGCGCGAGCGTGCCGAACGCGTGCCAGGGTTGCAGACGGTGGAGGAGCCGCTGCGCCTGGCCGAGGCCATTGCTGCGCACAGCCGGCCCGAGACCCTGCTGGTGGTGGATTGCCTCACGCTGTGGCTGACCAACCTGCTCATGCCCGCTGAGAACTCAATGTCAAATCAGGCTTCAGAACTTGAAGCGCAAGCGTCAATAGCTATGCTTTTGGGAGCAATCCGAACTGCTGCCGGCCCCGTGGTGCTGGTCGGCAACGAGATTGGTCTGGGCGTCATCCCGCTGGGGCGCGAGGTGCGCGCCTTCGTCGACGCGTTGGGGCGGCTGAACCAGGACGTGGCGCAGGCCTGTACGCGTGTCACGCTGATGGCCGCCGGCCTGCCGCTGACGCTGAAGGGGGGCGCATGAAGCGACTGTGGTTCTGTATGCTGCTCACGCTGTGGCTGCCGGCGCAGGCGCTGCAGATCACCGACGAGCGTGGCGTTCAAGTCAGGCTGGCGGCACCGCCGCAGCGCATCGTCAGCCTGCTGCCCTCGCTGACCGAGACCGTGTGCGCGCTCGATGCCTGCCAGCGCCTGGTCGGCGTCGACCGATATTCCAACTACCCGGCGCAGGTGCGCGTCTTGCCGCAGGTCGGCGGCGGGCTGGACCCGAACATCGAGGCCGTCGTCGCACTCAAGCCGGACCTGGTGCTGATGTCCATGTCCTCGCGCGCAGCCGAGCGGCTCGAAGCGCTAGGGCTGAAGGTGGCCGCGCTCGACACCAAGACCCATGCCGATGTGCGACGTGTGCTGGAGAAGGTGGGCACGCTGCTGGGTGTGAGCGATGCGCAGCGCGTCTGGCGCACCATCGATGCCGGTGTCTCCGCCGCCGCCCAATCGTTGTCGGCCAAGGCGCGCAACAACCGGGTGTATTTCGAGGTCAGCCGAGGCCCCTATGCGGCGGGTGAGACGTCCTTCATCGGCGAGACGCTGACGCGCCTGGGCGTGAAGAACGTGGTGCCGGCCAGTCTGGGGCCGTTCCCTAAGCTCAACCCCGAGTACGTGGTGCGCGCCAACCCGGACGTGATCATGATCGGCAACCGCAGCATGCAGGCCATGGTGCCGTACCCGGGCTGGCAGAGCATCAAGGCGGTGCGCGAGCAGCGCATCTGCGTGTTCCCGAACGACGATGCGGAAACCATCGTGCGGCCGGGTCCGCGCATGGCCGAGGCGGCGCGGCTGATGGCGCGTTGCCTGGAGGAGAAGAGCCGATGAACGCCATGGCCGCCTACCACCGCAAGGCGCTGCTGCTGGGCCTGGCGCTGCTGTTGGCCAGCGTGGCCTTGCTGTTGCTGGGGGCGAGCGTGGGCAGCACCGGTTTCGAGAGCGTGCTGCACATGGGGCAGGACGCCATGGCCTGGCAGATCGTGAGCGAAATCCGCCTGCCACGCACCGTGGGCGCCTGGCTGGCTGGCGCCTTGCTGGGCCTGGCCGGTGCGGTGGCGCAGGGCCTGTTCCGCAACCCGCTGGCCGATCCTTACCTGCTGGGCAGTGCTTCCGGTGCCACGCTGGGGGTGGCCACGGCCATGGCGCTGTTCGGTGTCTCGCCGCTGGCCACGCACTGGCTGGTGCGCATCGGTTTCACCGGCGCGGCTTTCGTTGGCGCCGTGGCCGCGGTACTGCTGACGCTGGTGCTGGCCAAGGGCGTGCAGCACACGCTGCGCTTGCTGCTGGCCGGCGTGATCGTCGGTGTGGTGCTGGGCGCCTTCAGCTCGCTCACGCTGCTGCTCAACCCGGACATCATGCAGGCCATGCAGTCCTTCATGCTAGGCAGCACGGCCTTTGTCGGCTGGAGTGCCGCGGGCGTGATGGCGGCTGCGCTGCTGCTGTGCGGGTTGGCCGGCTGGCTGCTCAGCCCGGTGCTCGACGGCCTGGCGCTGGGCGAGGCCACGGCCACCAGCCTGGGCCTGCGCCTGCCGCAGATGCGCGCCGCGCTGATCGCCGTGCTGGCGCTGGCCACCGGCACGGCTGTGGCGCAGACCGGGCTGATCGCCTTCGTTGGCCTGGCGGCGCCGCATCTGGTGCGCTCGGTAGTCAAGACGACGCATGGCCGGCTGATCCTGCTCTCCAGCCTGCTCGGTGCCGTGCTGCTGATGGCGGCCGACCTGCTGGCACGCTGGCTGGTGGCGCCGCAGGAGCTGCCGGTGGGTGTGCTGACCGCGGTGCTGGGTGGCAGCTACCTGCTGTGGTTGATGCACCGCGCCACCGCGCACGAAGGGGGTGGGCGATGACAGACCGCAAGCTGGCGCTGCAAGGGCAGGGCATTGCGGTGCGCTTCGGCGCCACCGAGGTGCTGCACGACGTCAACGTGGCGCTGCTGCGCGGCCGCTGGACCAGCATCGTCGGGCCCAACGGCGCCGGCAAGTCCACGCTGCTCAAGGCCTTGGCCGGGCTGCTGCCGCATGGCGGCACGGTGCAGCTGCTGGGCCAACCGTTGGCGGATTGGCCAACGCGCGAACGCGCACGCCAGCTGGCCTGGCTGGGCCAGAACGAACATGGTGCCGACGACCTGACGGCCTACGACGTGGCCATGCTCGGCCGCCTGCCGCACCAACCCTGGCTGAGTCCGCCGGGCGCAGCCGACCACGCAGCGGTGGAGCGCGCCCTGCGCGCGACCCAGGCCTGGGACTGGCGCGCGCGGCCACTGGGCCAACTTTCCGGCGGCGAGCGCCAGCGCGTGCTGCTGGCACGGGCGCTGGCCGTGCAGGCCGAGGTGCTGCTGATGGACGAGCCACTGGCCAACCTCGACCCGCCGCACCAGGTGGACTGGCTGCTGCTGGTGCGCGAGCTGGTGCAACACGGCAAGACGGTGGTCAGCGTGCTGCATGAGCTCTCGCTGGCGCTGCAGGCCGATGAACTGGTGGTCATGGCCGCCGGCCGTGTGGTGCACCACGGCGCCTGCGGCGAGGCGGCCACGCACCGTGCGCTGGAGCAGGTGTTCGACGGCCGCATCCATATCCAAGAGGTGGCAGGCCAATGGCTCTCGCTGCCCAAACTCTCCTGAGCGAATTCACCATGCAGATCGAATCTCCCCCGACCGAAAAGCGCTACGAGAAGCCCGAGGGCGAACGCCGCGGCCTCGTCATCGTCAATACCGGCGACGGCAAGGGCAAGAGCACGGCCGCCTTCGGCCTGGCGCTGCGCGCCCACGGCCGCGGCAAGGTCGTCAAGATCTACCAGTTCATGAAGGTGCCCACCGCACGCTTTGGTGAGCACCGCATGTTCGAGCAGCTCGGGATCCCGATCGAAGGGCTGGGCGACGGTTTTTCGTGGAAGAGCCAGGACCTGGAGCACTCGGCCCAGCTGGCGCGCGACGGCTGGGCGCGCGCCAAGGCCAGTATCCTGAGTGGCGAGTTTTTCATGGTTACGCTCGACGAGATCACCTACCCGCTGATCTACGGCTGGCTGCCGCTCGATGACGTGCTGCAGACGCTGCGTGAACGGCCCAAGCACGTGCACGTGGTGCTGACCGGCCGCCGCTGCCCGCCCGAGATCATCGAACTGGCCGACACGGTGACCGAGATGACGCTCATCAAGCACGCGTTCAAGGCTGGCATTCCCGCCCAGCGGGGCATTGAAGATTAAGCTGTGCTGAGCCTGCTCACCCTGGATCCGATCACGGCCGTATGGTGGCTGGTGGGTGCCCTGTGGCTGGCGCTGCTGGTGGACCACTGGCTGGGTGAGCCGCCGGCACGCTGGCACCCGGTGGTGTGGATGGGGCACTACCTGAGCTGGGCTGGGCGCTGGCTGGCGCCGCAGCGTGGGCAGGCGGGCGGTGTGGATTACAGACGTTT
>CALRMF020000078.1:0-10257 GCA_943369035.1 Curvibacter sp. AEP1-3 | reverse complement strand
GAACGTGGTGCGCGAGGGTGCCCTGCGGCGCCTGCGGCCGGTGCTCATGACGGCCAGCATCACCGCCCTGGGTCTGATTCCCCTGCTGCTGGCCACTGGCCCCGGTTCCGAGATTCAGCGTCCCTTGGCGGTGGTGGTGATCGGCGGCCTGTTCAGCGCCACCTTGCTGACCCTGGTGCTCCTGCCCATCCTGTTCCGCCGCTTCGGCGTGGCCCGAACCTCATGACTTCACACGACATGCCTACGGTTGATTGCCTCTTCACGCTCGTTCTGCCCAGCGCGCTGGAGGAGGAGTTGCTGGACCTGCTGCGCCGGCAGAGCGATCTGGTGCCCGGCTTTTCCGTGCTGCACGGCGATGGTGTCGGCGCCCAGGCGCCGCTGACCACGGCCATGGAGCAGGTGCAGGGCCGCGCGCGGCGCGTGTTCATCCAGATCGCCATGCGCAGTGACGACGTCGCGTTGCTGGTGGAGCGCCTGCGCACGGCGATGCAGGCACCACAGGTGTCCTACTGGGCGGTGCCTCTGCAGGCCTTCGGGAGACTGGCATGAGGCGCGTGCGACTGCGATCCCTGCTGGTGGTGGCCTGCGTCGCTGCCCTGACGCACGCGGCGCCGGCGCAGGAGGTCCAGCCGGTGGCTGCGCTGGTGGCGCCGCTGGCCCTGCCGCCGCTCGAGCCCACCCGTGCATTGATCACGGCCTTGCCCCAGGTCCAGGCGGCGCGCGCTGGCGTCGACCTGGCGCAGGCGCGCGGGCGCCAGTTGGCGGTCGGCGGCTATGAATGGAACCTCCGGCTTGGCGGACAGGAGCGCCGGGAGACCGCGGGGCCAGTCCACGCCGAGAGCGATGTGGCCATCGAGCGATCCGTTCGCTGGGGTGGCAAGGCCGAGGCCGACAGCAACCTGGGACAGGCAACGGAGACGGCCGGTCGCCTCGCCTATGCCGATACCTGGCATGAGTCGGTCCGTGGTTTGCTGAAGGCCTGGTACGACTGGCAGCGTGAGCGTGGCATGGCGATGGTGCAGGCCCGGCAGCTCGCTGTGGTCCAGGAGCAGCTGCAGGTGGCGAGCCGCCGCGTCAAGGCCGGCGATGCCCCGCGCATGGACCAGCTCATGGCGCAGGCCGAACTGGACCGTGTCGAGGCCAGCGCACAGCAGGCGCGCAGCCGCGAGCAGGTGCAGCGGCAGGAGTTGCTAAAGCGTTATCCCGGTGTTGCGCTGTCGGAGGTGGCGGCCGCGTCGTCGCCGGACCAGGTGCAGCTGCCGGGTGAGCCGGCGGCATGGCTGCAGCGCATCCTGTCGGACAACCACGAGATCGAGCGGGCCGAGGCGGAGGCACGACAGGCCCGCCTGCGCAGTGAGCGCGCCCGCCTCGAAACGCGGCCGGACCCGTTGCTCGGTGTGCGGGCAGCGCGGGAGCGCGGCGGCCAGGAAAACGTGGTCGGGGTCTACATCTCGATTCCGCTGGCGGGCGAGTACCGCGAAGCGCAGCAGCGCGCATCACTGGCCGAGGCGCAGGCCGCGGAGCAGCGCCTGATGCAGACACGCCAGCGCGTGGACGCGACGGCGCAGCGCACCGTGCTGCAGGCGGCCAGCGCACTGGACGTCTGGCGGCGGCTGTCGGCGGTCCAGCAGGCCATGGACCGGGTGGCGCAACTGGCCGGCAAGGCCTATGGCCTGGGCGAGGTCACGTTGACCGAGGCGCTGCAAGCGCGACGCACCGCCCTGGAGGCGTCCCAGGCAGCCGATGCCGCGCGCTGGGACGCGCTGGAGGGCGTGGCCCGCGTGCTGGTGGATGCGCACCAGCTCTGGGCCGCCGAGGAAGGCGGCCACTGAGCCACTTCAACCCGCCTTGTTGCCCCGTTCAGGGCGCGGCGGGGTAGTCGGTGTAGCCCTTGGCGCCGCCACCGTAGAGCGTGGCACGCTCCACGGTGTTGAGCGGCAGCTTGTCACGCAGGCGGCGCACCAGATCCGGGTTGGCGATGAAGGGGCGCCCGTAGGCCACCAGGTCGGCACCCTCGGCCAGGGCCTGGTCGGCCAGCGCGCGGTCGTAGCCGTTGTTTACCATCCAGGCCGCCTTGCCACCGGCCGTGCGGTAGGCCTGGCGCAGCGCCGCGTAGTCGAACGGCCGCGCGCCCTGCTGGTGGTCGCGCGCCCCGCCGGTGGCGCCTTCGATGATGTGTACGTAGGCCAGGTCGAGCTTGGCCAGCGCGCGTACCACGTGCTCGAACAGCGGTTGCGGATCCGGGTCAAAGGCATCGTTGGCCGGCGTCACGGGTGACAGGCGCAGGCCGGTGCGTTGCGCGCCGATCTCGTCGCACACCGCCTGCATCACTTCCAGCAGCAGCCGGGCGCGGTGCTCGATGGGGCCGCCATAGGCATCGGTGCGCTGGTTGGAACCCGAGCGCAGGAACTGGTCGAGCAGGTAACCGTTGGCGCCGTGCACCTCGACGCCGTCGAAGCCGGCGGCGATGGCGTTGCGGGCGGCACGGCGGTAGTCGGCCACGATGCCCGGCAACTCGGCCAGTTCCAGGGCGCGCGGGGCCGAGGTGTCGACGAAGGTGGCGACACCGTCCTTGATCAACACGGTCTTGGTCTTGGCGGTGATGGCCGAGGGTGCCACCGGTGCCTGGTGATCGGGCTGCAGCTCGGTGTGCGAGACACGGCCCACATGCCAGAGCTGCATCACGATCTTGCCGCCGGCGGCGTGCACGGCGTCGGTGACCGTCTTCCAGCGCGCCACCTGTTCGTCGCTCCAGATGCCGGGCACATCGGCATAACCCTGGCCCTGGTGGCTGATGGCGGTGGCTTCGCTGACGATCAGGCCCGCCGTGGCGCGTTGCGCATAGTAGGTGGCCATCAGCGGCGTGGGCAGGGCGCCCGGGGCGCGGTTGCGCGTCAACGGGGCCATGACGATCCGGTTGGACAGCGACAGGGCGCCGGCTTGCACAGGTTCAAAAAGGGAAGGCATGAACAGACTTTCGTGACACAAGGAAAAACACAGGCGTCGAGCGTAGGGCGTTTGCGGAAGCCTTGCCTGAGACAGGACGTTGTCTTTGTGACAGGCCGGCGCGGCCACAGTGCGCGCGATCGCGGAGAATGCCAGCACCATGTCGCGCCCCACGCCGCTTTCTCAAGCCTCGCCGCTGTCACTCATGGGACTGGCGCTGGCCTTGTCGCTGGCCGCCGCCATCTCGCTCGGCGTCACCCGCTTTGCCTACGGCCTGCTGCTGCCGGTGATGCGCGCCGATCTGGCCTGGAGCTACACCCTGGCCGGCGCGATGAACACCGCCAACGCCGCGGGCTACCTGCTGGGCGCGCTGGCCACGCCGCGGCTGCTGCAGCGCCTGGGCGCCGTGCCCGTGCTGCTGGGCGGCGCGCTGCTGGCCAGCCTCTTCATGGGCCTGAGCGGTTTCTTCACCGGCGCGGCACCCTTGCTGCTGCAGCGCCTGCTGGCCGGTGTGGCCAGTGCCTTCATCTTCATCGCTGGCGGTCTGCTGGCCGCGCGTCTGGGCGCCTTGTTGCCGCAGCGCAGCGGCCTGCTGCTGGGCCTGTACTACGGCGGCACCGGCTGGGGCATCACCGTCTCGGCACTGGCCGTGCCGCAGGTGCTGACGGCGGCCAGCGCGGTGCCGCACGGCTGGGCCTGGGCCTGGTGGTTGCTGGCTGCCGTGTGCGGCCTGGCCACGGCGGTGCTGTGGTGGCCGGCATTGCGCCTGCGGGCGCTGACGCCGGTGCCCGCCACCCATGGGGCTGCGGCACCAGCCACGCCGTTCCACTGGCGCCCCTTGGGTTATGCGCTGGCGGGCTATGGCCTGTTCGGCGTCGGCTACATCGGGTACATGACCTTCGTGATTGCGCTGCTGCGCGAACAGGGCGTGACACCCGGCGCCGTCACCGGCTTCTACGCCCTGCTCGGATTGGCGGTGGTGGCCTCGGCGCGGCTGTGGGCGGGCCTGCTGGACCGCTACCGTGGCGGGCAGGCCTTGGCCATCCTCAACACGCTGCTCGGTGTCGCGACGGTGTTGCCGGCGCTCACCTCGGCCTGGGCCGTGGTCCTGGCTTCGGGCCTGCTGTTCGGTGGCGTGTTCCTGTCCGTGGTGGCCTCCACCACGGCGCTGGTGCGGCACAACCTGCCCACCGAGCAGTGGGCGGCGGGCATCAGTGCCTTCACCATCGTGTTTGCGGCCGGGCAGATCGTCGGCCCCACCATCGTGGGCTGGATTGCCGATGGCCCGGGCGGCCTGAGCCGCGGCCTGGTGTTCTCGGCGCTGGCGCTCTGGCTCGGTGCCCTGCTGGCCTGGCGCCAGCGTCCGCTGCACCACTGAGCCCGCACTGGGTGCCGGTGCACAATGCCGGCATGAAACGCGTCGTCAAATGGATCGTCATCGGGGTCGTGCTGCTGGTGCTGTTGCTTGCCGGCGGCGTGCTGGCACTGCAGCGGTGGATCGGCACCGACGACTTTCGGCAGCGCATTGAAGCGCAGGCCGGCTTGGCGTTGGGCGTGCCCCTGTCGCTCGGCCGCATCGAGGTGGCCCTGTGGCCGCTGCCGGCCGTGGCCGTGGAGCGCATCGCGGTGCAGACCCGGCCGGCGCTGACGGTAGAGCGCGTCGAGGTCCGGCCGGTGTGGGCCGATCTGCTGCGAGGCAAGGTGGCACCGGCGACGCTGGTGGTGCGCCGCGCGGTGCTGCCGCAGGCGGGGATCGAGGCGCTGCTGGCCGCCATGGACAAGGCGAAACGCAAGGACCATGACGAGGCCGGCACGCCGTGGCAGCTGCTGCCGCAGCGCACCGTGCTCGACGGCCTGACCTGGATCGACGCCAAGGGCGCCGCCATCACGGTGCAGGCCGAGGCGACGCTGGGCCCCGATGTCTGGCCGCAGCAGGTGCAGGGTCAGATCCTGCAGGGCCGCCTGCAGGGGACGAAGCTGGATTTGCAGCGGGAGGCGCAGGCGCATGCCTGGGGCGTCAAGCTGCAGGTGGCCGGTGGCAGCATCACCGGCCGGCTGGAGCTGCAGCTGCCCAAGGAGGCGGGTGCGGAATTCGCGCTCAAGGGCCAGCTCAAGACGCATGACGTCGAACTGTCGCGCCTCACGGCACCGGAGCCGACGCCGGCCTCACAGGCGGCACAGCCCCTGAGCGGGCGACTGGAGGCCAGCACCAGCCTGAGTGCGCGTAGCCGCAAGCCGGGCGCATTGGCCGAGGTACTGCAGACCCAGTCGACCTTCACCGTGCGCAACGCGGTCGTGCATGGCATCGATCTGGCGAAGGCGGTCAAGACGGTGGGTATGAGCCGCGGCGGCCAGACGCCGCTGGACACGCTGGCTGGTCAGGTCAGCACCCGCGGCCGGGCGATCGAACTCAGCAACCTGGTGGCCAGCTCCGGTGTGCTCAGCGCCACCGGTCAGGTGGCGGTGTCCCCCAGCCAGGCCTTGAGCGGGCGCATCAGCGTGGAGCTCGGTGGCGCCGTGGGCGTGCCGCTGGCGCTGGGCGGCACGGTGAGCGACCCGCAGGTCACGCTGACGCGCGGCGCCATGATCGGCGCTGCCGTGGGCACGGTGTTGCTGCCGGGCGTGGGCACCGGCACCGGCGCCAGTCTGGGTGACAAGGCCAGCGAGGGCTTGAAGAAGCTTTTTGGCAAGTAGTGTCCGTCCTTCAAGCGCGAAGCGCTATGAAAACAGGAGCAATCTGAGCGGTTGCGCGGCACCTCAGGTCTTATAGCTTGGGTCCATGCGGTCGAGCTTGCGCAGCAGCGCTGGCCAGGCCAGGTTGGCGCCTTGGCCAGCGGTGGCGTTCTTCATCACGCCGGCCATGCCCTGCAGGATCTGAGGGTTGATGTGGACCAGTTCACCGCCGGCCTGGGCGTCGAGCTGGATGCGGCAGGTGGCTTCGAAGATGTACATGTTGAGAAAGGCGTCGGCAATCGTCCTGCCCACGGTCAGCAGGCCGTGGTTGCGCAGCACCAGGTAGTTGGCGCGGCCCAGGTCCGCCTGCAGGCGCGGCTTCTCGTCGTCGCGCAGGGCCACGCCCTCGTAGTCGTGATACGCCAGCGAGCCGAGCACGAAGGTCGACTGCTGGCTGATCGGCAGGATGCCGCACTTCTGCGCGCTCACCGCCACGCCGGCGCGCGAGTGGGTGTGCAGCACGCAGCCGGCGTCGTCGCGCACCGCATGGACGGCGCTGTGGATGACGAAGCCGGCCGGGTTGACCGGGAAGGGGGACTCGCTGAGCTTGTTGCAGTGCTGGTCGACCTTGACCAGGCTGGAGGCCGTGATCTCGTCGAACATCAGGCCGTAGGGGTTGATGAGGAAGTGGTGCTCGGGCCCCGGGATGCGCGCGCTGATGTGGGTGAAGACCAGATCGCTCCAGCCGTAGGCGGCCACCAGCCGGTAAGCTGCGGCGAGGTCACAGCGCAGCTGCCATTCGTCGGCGCTGACGACTTCTTTCAGCGAGGGGATGTGCATGGCGTCTCCTTGGTGTGCAGCGTGGGCCCGGAGCCGCTACTGTCCGCCAAGGCGACGTAAAGATCAATGTGGCTGCAGTCGCGTCTGGGACGCCACCAGGCCCTGCTGGCGGAACTCGCTCGGGCTCATGCCGGTGTGCTCACGGAACACGCGGCTGAAGTGCGAGGGGTTGTTGAAGCCCCAGGACAGCGCGATTTCGGTGATCGGGCGGGTCTGCGCCATCGGGTGCAGCAGTTCCCGCAGGCAGGCCTCCAGCCGCAGGTGCTGGATGTGGCTGGCCAGCGTCTGGGCCTCGTCGGCGAAGGCGTTGTAGAGGTGACGCTTGCTGCAGTTGAGCGCCACGGCTATGCGGTCCACCGTCAGGTCCGGGTCGCGCAGGTGCAGCGCCACGTAGCCGCGGATGCGGTCCTTCAGCGCCTCGCGCTGCGTCAGCTGCGTTTCCTGCCCCGACAGCTCGATCAGCGACATGCGGACCAGCTGGGCGATCAGGTCGCCGGCGCCGCGCGCGGCATCGGCGCTCATGTGCGGCAGCTCCTCGAAGGTGCTGCGCATGGTCGACAGGGCCACGCGCGCGATGCCGCTGGCGCCACCGACCGGTCGCGCCATCAGGTTCTCCAGCCGCAGGCCGCGTTCGACCATCTGGGCCTTGGGCAGCATGACGATCAGGTGCTCCACGCGCTCCGGGTTGGCCACCGCGTAGCTGCCGGTGGTGTCGTAGATGGTCCAGGCGCCGGGGGCGACCCAGGCCTGGCGGCCCATCTGCTCCACGCCGGCGCGGCCCTTCATCGGCGCCACGATCTTGAGGTAACCCTCATCGCTGGCACGCACCATGTCCTCGGTGCGGATGACGCGGTGGCGGTTGGCCTCCAGCTTGGTCAGGATGAGGTCGCCGGCACGCACGCTGGCCATGTGGCCGTCGAAGTCGGTGTCGCCGTAGAGGTCGGACTCCAGGCCGCCGAACTGCTTCCAGACCCACTCGCGCCAGATCGGCGCGCGCTCGCGCGGCGCGAAATCGTCCGTCGAGACGGCGCTGGCGGCGGTCATGCGGATCTCCGGAACAGGCGGCGGGCAGTCATGGTCCGAGGATTATGGGCGCCTGTGCCAATTCCGGGGCGTGGTAGGGATACAGGGTAAACCCGGATGCTCATGCGTGAAGCGTCAACTACTTTGTGCACGTTCAGCAAAGCCAGGGCCCGCAAGGCTACCTAGCATTACCTGTCCAATCCCGGAAAGACCCTTCCACTGGAGACAACATGATTCAAAAAACCAAACGCACTCTGCTCAAAGGCGCTGCCGCCACCGTCGGCGCCGCCACCTTCGCTCCCCAACTGCTGGCCCAGCAGAAGCCGGTGCGCATCGGCTACGCCATCGCCCGCACCGGTCCCTGGACCGGCGGCGCGCAGGTCAGCCAGGAACCGAACTACCTGCTGTGGGCCGAGCAGCAGAACGCGGCCGGCGGCCTGGACGTCAAGGGTGTGCGCCGCCCGATCGAGCTGATCAGCTCCGACGACCGCAGCGACATCGAGACCTGTGTCCGCTCCTATGAAAAGCTCATGGGCAGCGACAAGGTCGACCTGGTGCTGCCGCCCTGGGGTTCCAACGCCAACTTTGCCGTCGCGCCCCTGGCCAACCGCTTCCAGTATCCCTTCCTGGCGCCCACGGCCCTGTCCAAGCGTCTGGTCGAGATGAAGCTGCCGTACTTCTTCCTGTTGCTGCAGCAGCCCAAGCCCATGTGCGACGCCCTGGTCGACATGCTCAAGGCCAACAACGTCAAGACGGTGGCCGTTATCTACGTGGACGACCTGTTCGGCCTGGAAAACTACGCCGCGCTCAAGGTGGCGCTGCAGGGCACCGGCATCCAGATGGTGGAAGACAAGAGCTACCCGGGCGGCGTCAAGGACCTGTCGCCGGTGCTGCGCTCCATCAAGGACAAGAACCCGGATGCCTTCATCGGCTTCACCTACCCGCCGGACACCATCCTCGCCAGCAAGCAGGCCAAGGAGATCGGCTTCAATCCGAAGTACTTCTATGCGTCCGTGGGCACGGCTTTCCAGCTGTACCGCAACGTCATGACGCCCGCCGGTGCCGAAGGCGTGCTGGGCATGGGTTCGTGGAACGGCAAGACCAGCCCCGGTGCCAAGGCCTACTTCGACGCCCACACCAAGAAGTTCGGCGGCAAGGAGCCGGACCGCTGGGCCAGCGGTGCCACCTGGGCCGGCCTGGAGATCCTGACCAGCGCCGTCAAGGCGCATGGCCTGGACCGTAAGGCCATCCGTGACTTCATCGCCAACACCACCCACAAGACCATCCTGGGCGACATCAAGTTCGTCGGCAGCGAGAACGTGGGCACCCCGGGCACCGTCGGCCAATGGCAGAAGGGCGAGTTCGAGGTGGTGTGGCCGCAGAAGGTCGCCACGGCCAAGCTGATCGCCAAGCCGAACTGGTAACGACTCCCCCCTGAGGCGGCCTGAAGGCAGCCTTCCCCCCATTGGGGGGACGCCGCCAGCGGCCCGGCAAAGCCGGTTCCGCGGCGGCCCCCGTCGATGGCCCTGATAGGCGTCGATGGTCTTCTTCTTCCCGAACTCTTATGTCTATTACTGCCTGGATTGAATTGATCGCCTCCGGTCTGATCACCGGGGGCATCTATGCGCTGGTCGCGCTGGGGTTGAACCTCCAGTACGGCCTGATGCGCATCCTCAACATCGCCCACGGGGAATTCCTCATGGTGGGCGCCTACCTGACCTGGCTGGTGCAGACGCAGTTCGGCCTGTCGCCGCTGCTCATGGTGCCGGTCGCCTTCATCGTGCTGATGGCGTTGGGCATGGTGGTGCACTTCCTGTGCTTCCGGCGCCTCACCGCCACCTCGCCCAACCTCGACGTCTTCGAGGCGCGCGGCCTGATGGTGGCCTTCGGCTTGATGTTCCTGGTGCAGAACTTCGTGTCCTGGATGTGGGGCGGCGACCTGCGCGGCTACGACTACCTCACCGAACCGGTGAAGTTCGGCGAGATGCAGTTCGCGGCCAACAAGCTGCTGGTGTTCTTCCTGGCGCTGGTGTTCGCCGGCGCGCTCATCGTGCTCATGCGCATGACGCTGCTGGGCAAGGGCGTGCGCGCGCTGATGCAGTCGGCCATCGGTGCCCAGCTCATGGGCATCGACACCAAGCGTCTGCACCCGCTGATGTTCGGCATCGGCCTGGGGCTGTCCGGCATTGCCGGGGCGCTGCTGTCCATGGCCTACACCATCACGCCCTACATGGGCCAGCCCTACACCGTGACGGCGTTGATCGTCATCACCTTGGGCGGCTTCGGTAGCATGGGTGGCGCGCTGATCGGCGGCCTGTTCCTCGGCGTCATCGAGGCGCTGGGCATGCACTTCACCAACCCGTCTCTGAAGGCGCTGCTGTCCTACGCGGTGTTCATCGCCGTGCTGCTGCTGCGCCCCGAAGGCCTGTTCACCCGCAAGTCGCGTAAAGCATGAACTCCCGTCAAATCCTCATCCGCGACGTGCTCGTGCTGCTGGCCTTTGCCGGCTGGGCCCTGGCCCTGCCGCATTACGCCAGCGAGTTCGTCACCTCCATGGCGCTGACCTGCCTGATGTACGTCGCCCTGTCCTCCAGCTGGGGCCTGTTCTGCGGCAGCACACGCTACCTCTCGTTGGCCACCTCAGCCTTCTTTGGCATCGGTGCCTACACCACCGCCATCCTGCTGGGCCAGTTCGGCTGGGTCGAAACCATCGCCATTGGTGCCGGCATTGCGGTGGTGGTGGCCATCGTCATGGGGGCGGCCGTGCTGCACCTG
>CALRMF020000077.1:0-10264 GCA_943369035.1 Curvibacter sp. AEP1-3 | reverse complement strand
GCGTTTTGACTGTTGGTCTACTGGTGTACTTGCATACTGGCTAAGCAGTAACGAGAAGATCTCTGGACGGTAGGCGGATAAATTCTGTTCCCGATGTGTGGCCATGGTTTCGCCTCTGCAGGTATGGTGTGGTTTCTTTCGGATTCGTTATTTGAAACCCTGAAGCCGCTACAGAGTCAAGCCGCATCATTCAATATTGTCTGATGTCATCAAGGCACCAGCCTAGGGAGCTGCTTTGCCACCCGTGTGCGTGCTGTGAACATGCCCCGCACTTTTCTTGGTGAGCGTTAATGGTGTACGGGATAGCTCATTCAGAATCCCACAATTCGCTGCCGCCTGAGCTTCACAACAACGCTCGCGCAGGCTTTTCAACTGCTTCTCCAACGCTCGCAACTCCCGTATCCGACTGGCTACATGGCCGATGTGTTCGTCCAGGAGTGCATTCACGTCCCCGCAGTCCGATGCCGGATCGTCCTTGAAGCGCAGCAGTTGCCGTATCTCATCCAAGGCCATGTCTAGACTGCGACAGTGGCGGATAAAGGCGAGTCGTTCGGCATGGGCCTCGCCATAGATTCTGTAGTTGCCCTCAGTGCGGTCGGGCTCGGGTAGCAGACCTTCACGTTCGTAGTAGCGAATGGTCTCGACCTGGGTTTGGGTCAATTTCGAAAGATCACCGATCTTCATGCGGCAACTCCAAGAGTCAAGCCTCAACGACACGAGGCTGGAACGCAATCAAGGCCATTCCCAATAGGCAAATAGCACCCCCCACCATATCCCAGCGCGTGGGCGTGACGCCATCCACACGCCAGAGCCAGAGCAACGCCACCACCACATAGACACCACCATAGGCAGCATAGGTGCGGCCAGCGGCTTGCGGATGGAGCGTCAGTAGCCAGGCAAAAAGCGCCAGTGCAAGCGCCGCAGGCAGGAGCAGCCAAGGTGTACGCCCCTGTACCAGGACCAACCATGGCAGATAGCAACCCACGATCTCCGCTACGGCGGTGAGGACGAGCAGAGATGAGACGCGCAGAGCTTCGAGCATGTAAGGCCGACAAATATTGAGGGTATTGCATCTTAGCCACTTGACCCTGTACCCGCTTCAGGGTTTCAAATTGAGCCCAACAAGGAGTGGACATGAAATCACCGAACACCCCAGAGCAAGACCAGGCGCCCATCTGCGGCTGTGAAAGTGCTTGCAGTACCGCCTCTGCGCCAGCCACAGTTGAAGCTGCAACGCCCGGCGCAGCCGGTGAGATTTACCGCATTCCGAGCATGGATTGCGCTTCCGAAGAAGGCGAGATCCGGCACGCGCTGGCCGGGATTCCGGGAGTGCGAGGCCTGGGCTTCCAGCTGTCGGCACGTACTTTGCGCATCGATGCGCCCGCCGATGTCCTGCCACGCGCGCTGGACGCTATCCGCCAGGCTGGATTTGATCCCCAACCCGTAGCGGTACAGGAACAGGATGATGATCACGCCCCCATGGCCGAAGGTTTGTGGCGCATGGCGGCCTCTCTGCTGCTGGCCATCGCGGCCGAGTTGCTGGACTTCTTTGCCCCCGAGACGCTTCTGTACAAAGGAGCTGGGATGGCTCTGGCGGCGGTGGCCATCTGGCTGGCTGGCTTCTCCACCTATCGCAAGGGTTTGACCGCGCTGCGACAGGGCCGTCTGAACATCAGTGCCCTCATGACGGTGGCAGTCACCGGCGCTTTCCTGATCGGCCAATGGCCAGAGGCGGCCATGGTGATGGCGCTCTATGCCATCGCGGAGCTCATCGAGGCACGCGCCGTGGACCGGGCGCGCAATGCCATCAAGAGCCTGCTGGAACTGACGCCGGATACAGCAGAAGTCCGCCAGCCCGATGGCCAATGGAAGGAACTGGCTGCGGCTGACGTCGCGCTGGAAGCCATTGTGCGGGTCAAACCCGGGGCGCGCATCCCGCTTGATGGCGTGGTCGTGGCGGGTAACAGTGCGATCAACCAGGCCCCGGTGACCGGCGAAAGCATGCCGGTGGACAAGGTCACAGGCGATCTGGTCTTTGCAGGCACCATCAATGGCATGGGCGCGCTCGAAGTGCGTGTCACTGCCGCCGCCAGCAACACCACACTGGCCCGCATCATCCAGGCCGTGGAGCAGGCCCAGGGTAGCCGCGCGCCGACCCAGCAGTTCGTGGATAGATTCGCCGCCATCTACACCCCGGCGGTCTTCGCGCTCGCCGTGGCCGTGGTGCTGTTGACGCCCTGGCTCATGGGCCTGAGCTGGATGGAGGCCCTGTACAAGGCCCTCGTTTTGCTGGTCATCGCCTGCCCCTGTGCCCTGGTGATTGCCACTCCGGTCACGGTGGTCAGCGGCCTGGCCTCGGCGGCTCGCCGCGGCATCCTCATCAAGGGCGGGGTCTACCTCGAAGGCGCGCACAAGATCAAAGCGATCGCACTGGACAAGACGGGCACCATCACCGAAGGCAAGCCCAAGCTGGTGGCCACAGAAGTGCTGCCCTCGCCGATCCCGCAAGCACAGGTCCTTCAGTGGGCGGGTCGTCTGGCAGGGGAATCGGATCACCCGGTGTCCAAAGCCATTGCTCTAGGATTGGAACGTAGCAATGGACAGCTGGAGCAGTTCACGGCCCTGCTCGGTCGGGGCGTTCAGGCCCGCACGGACGGGGAAACGCTGATACTGGGCAACCATCGCTTGATCGAGGAGCGCGGCCTGTGCAGCCCGGCCATTGAGGCGCGACTGGCAGAGCACGAGGCTCAGGGCCGCACCGTGACACTGCTGGCCATGGACAGCCAGGTACTGGCCATCTTTGCCGTGGCCGACACCATCAAGGAAAGTTCACGCGAGGCCCTGGCCAAACTGCATGCCCTGGGGGTACGCTCAGTGATGCTGACGGGCGACAACCCGGCGACCGCGCAGTCCATTGCTCGCCAGGCCGGCATCGACGACGCCCGCGGCAATCTGCTGCCTGAAGACAAGCTGACGGCCATCGAGGATCTGCAGACGCGCTATGGCGTCAGCGCGATGGCCGGCGATGGCATCAACGATGCCCCGGCCCTGGCGCGCGCCAACATCGGCATCGCCATGGGCGCAGCGGGTACGGACACGGCCATGGAAGCGGCTGACGTGGTCATCATGAACGACGACCTGCGCCGCATCCCCGAGCTGATCCGGCTCTCCCGTCGTACCCGATCGGTGCTCTGGCAGAACATCGTGCTGGCCCTGGGCATCAAGTCGGTCTTCCTGGTGCTGTCGATCCTGGGCAGCGCCACCATGTGGATGGCCGTGTTCGCCGACATGGGGGCCAGCCTGATCGTGGTGTTCAACGGCTTGAGGCTGCTGCGGAAATGAGTGTGATGCCGGCTTCAAATTGGCGTTGGTATGGTGTGGCTTTGATGGCTGTGCTGATGGACCAACTCACCAAAGGTGTGATCACGAGTACGTTCGAGTTGAACGAGCAAGTACCTGTTAGCGCTTTTTTCAATCTGGTTTATGTATTGAATCCTGGCGCTGCCTTCAGCTTCTTGGCTGAAGCGGGTGGTTGGCAGCGTTATTTCTTCGTTGTGCTAGCGCTTGCTGTATCAGCATGGTTGGTACTCATGCTGAGAGCACAGCGTCCACGCAATGAGGCGCTGGGCCTGAGCCTGGTCCTTGGTGGTGCCGTTGGAAATGTCATCGACCGCATCGCAACTGGAAAGGTCGTGGACTTTCTTGATTTTCATTGGAATGGAATGCATTGGCCCGCATTCAATCTTGCTGATGTATTTATCAGTACGGGCGTCTCGTTGCTGCTTTGGGCTGCCTATCGAGAAAGGCCCTCACAAATCATGTCAACACCTTAGGTTCAGGGAATTCATCATGCCTTTTTAATTGAAAGTCGACCAGAGTTCCGGTTGCGTCTCGGTAACTGGCTGTGTGTTGACGCGCATTGGCGGTCGGAGTAGTGTCAGTTCCCCTCTGGGATTTTCAAGGAGAGATTGAAATGAAATTCGCAGCAATGACAGTCGCCTTGGCTCTGGGTCTTATCGCTGGAGCTTCCGCCCATGCGCAGCCGTCCAGCACGGCCGACAGGAGCGCGCAAGGGCAAGCCCAAGCGCCCAATATCACTGACTTTGATAGACAGGCGGCCCAGGTCCAGGAATACATCCAGAAAATGCAGGAGCAGATGGAGAAGATCCGTCAAACCAAAGACCATCAGGAAAGGCAAAGGCTGCTTCAAGAGCATTGGGCGACGATGCAAAGCGGCATGGGAATGATGCAAGGCATATGGGGCCCAGGGAGGATGGGCGGCCATATGGGAGGGGGCTATATGCGAGGTGGACCGATGATGGGATGGCGAGGAATGGAAGGCTACTATTCCAGACTCACTCCGGAGCAGATGAAGCAGCACCAGTACATGATGGATCAATACATGGGTATGCAACAGCAAATGATGAACCACATGATGATGCATCAGAACTACTTGTGGAGACAGCCATCCAGGTAAGCAGTGCTTGGTGTGCACCAACTTTGCCGACCCCGGCGCGTTCCGCCATCGGCATCCCCAGGGCGTGGTGATTATCGATAAAGCCATGGAGGTCGCCGACGCGGTCATCATCAGCGACGACCTGCGCCTGCTCAAGATCAAGCCCTGAAGTGAACACCATGGAAAGCAGCAACGACTCCCCGACCTCGGGTTCCAGCTCCCGCCGTGCCACGGAGTTGCTCGATTACCAGCACCCCAGCCTACAGCGCCTGATCGCCGAGCGCGGCTGGGACAAGCTGCCTGAGTACGAGCGCATTGGCGCGATCTACGATTTCGTGCGTAACGAAATATCATTCGGCTACAACGTCACGGATGACTTGCGCGCGTCGCAGGTACTGGCTGACGGCCTGGGGCAGTGCAATACCAAGGCCACGCTGTTCATGGCCTTGCTGAGGGCTACGGGTATTTCCTGCCGCTTCCACGGCTTCACGATCGACAAGCGCCTGCAGAAGGGCGCGATCACCGGGCTGGGCTACCTGCTGGCACCCCGCTCCATCATCCATAGCTGGGTCGAGGTCTGGTACCAGGGCCGCTGGGTCAACCTGGAGGGTTTCATCCTGGATCAGGATTACCTGAGCGCCCTGCAGCAGCAGTTCCCGGGCGAGCGTGCGTTCTGCGGCTACGGCGCTGCCGTGCGCAATCTGGCGGACCCGCCGGTGTCATGGCGCGGCACCGACACCTATATCCAGAGCGAGGGCATCAACAAGGATCTGGGCGTCTACGAAAACCCGGATGATTTCTACCGCGAGCACGGCACCAACGTCTCGGGCTGGAAGCAGTGGTTCTTCATCCATGTCATTAGGCATCAGATGAATCGCAATGTGGCCCGGGTCCGCGCTAGCCGCGGGCTGGGCCTCACGGCGTATTCCCCTGATCGGCCAGGGTCTGTGCAGGGTCCGGGCCAATCCCGCTAGAATGCCGACCATGCGCCGCTGGTTCTTCATCTTTCTGCTGGCCCTGCTCCCGCTGCAACTCAGTTGGGCGGCAGTGAGCGTGTATTGCCAGCACGAAACCGGCGCGGCGGCCCAGCATCTCGGCCATCACGAGCATCAGCACCATGCTGATGAGAAGGCCCAGGACGACCAGGGCACCAAGACCCTGGGGGCGATGGATGCCGATTGCCCGGTCTGCCATGCAGGCTGCGCAACGGCCCTGCAAGCCTCCTCTGTGATGCCTGTGCTGTACTCGGCGACCGACATGCATGTCGGTGAACGGACTTTGCTGTCCTCGCCGCCTCCCACATTGCCTGATCGACCCAACTGGGCCCGTCTCGCCTGATCGGCGAGGTAGACACCCTAGCCCACTTCCCTAACCCGGCGCATCGTTGATGCACCCGGTCTGTCTGTAGCGATCCCTGGATCGCACCTCGCCGATTCCCCAGATGTCTTTCACACATTGGAGAATCGCATGCCGCGAATCGAACGAAATCTATGCATTGCACTGGCCGTGCTGAGCTGTAGCTCGGGCACAGCCTGGGCCCAACTTAAGCCGCCGCCAGCCATCCCCGGTCCCGCCCAGGCTTCCAACTCAGCGCCCACGCTACAACCCGGTTTTCGTCTGGCGCCGACACCGGCGGCGGCCAACACGCCAGTCCTCACGCTGACCGAAGTGTTCAATGCCGCTTGGCAGCGCCAGCCTGAAGCCCGGTCGCTGCAGGCGCGCCAGGATGCGGCGGCAGCCCGCAAGGAAGCGGCGTCCAGCTGGACGGCGGAACCCGTCGCCCTGGAGCTGTCGGGCCAAACCGACCAGATGAACGGCAACCTGGGTCGTCGTGAATACACGGTAGGCGTGGCGGTCCCGCTCTGGCTGCCGAATGAGCGCTCCCGCAGCATGGCAGTCGCAGAGGCCGAACAACGGTCAACCGCAAGTAGCACCCTGCTGGCGCAACTGCAAACGGCTGCCGAGGTGCGTGATGCCTACTGGTCGTGGCAAGCGGCCCGCATCGGCTTCGGATTGGCGCGCGAACGCTTGCTGAATGCCCAGCAGCTCACGGCCGATGTCAGCCGGCGTGTACGAGCCGGTGATCTGGCCCGTGCCGATCAACATCAGGCCGAAGGCGCACAGGCCGGCGCCGAAGCCGAGCTTGCCGAAGCCGCCAGTGCGCTGGCGGCCGCAGCTCAGCGCCTGCGCGCACTGAGCGGTTTGACCTCGCCCGTCGACAGCACGGCACAGCCCGACGCTTTGCCTGCCGAGCCTGCGCCGGAGCCGGTGCGGGATGCTGCCACGCTGGGTGATCGGCACCCCGCAGTGGTGGAATGGCTCAACCGCGCCGAGATCGCTCGCAAAACCGCAGAACTGGCGCAGGCCAGGACGCGGGCCACGCCCGAGCTGATGCTGGCCACGAGCCGGGAGCGGGGGGTGTTCGCAGAGGACTACCGGCAAAGCATCACAGTCGGCGTGCGTTTCCCTTTCGGTTCGGACAGCCGCAATCGCGCCAGCATTGCCTCTGCCCAGGCTCAGGCCATCGAAGCTGAAACGCAACTCACGCTGGAGCAGGGCCGCATCCAGGCCGCGCTGGACAGCGCCCAGGTCCGCCTGGAATCGGCCCGCACACAGCTGGCCGCCGCAGAGCGACGGGCCCAGCTGGCGCGTGAGTCTCGCGCATTCTTTGAAAAGTCCTTCCGCGCCGGCGAGACCGATCTGCCCACCCGACTGCGTATCGAGCTGGAAGCCATTGCTGCCGAACGGCAGGCCGCCCGCTCCCGTGTCGAACTCGCCGCCGCCATCTCGGCCCTGCGTCAGGCCCAGGGCCTGCTGCCCCAGCAAAGCCCCCAGTGAAACGGAAACAAACATGAAACGACTTCAACAATTTCTTGCCCTGGGTCTGACGGTCATTACTCTGGGCATCACCCCGTCCAGCTGGGCAGGTGAAGGCCATGGCCATGGCGATGCCCCCGCCATGGCCGAAGGCGCAGCCTCCCCCCGTTTTACCGCGGTGTCCGAGAGCTTCGAGCTGGTTGGCATCCTGCAGGGTAAACAGCTCACGCTGTACCTGGACCGCAGTGCCGACAACAGCCCGGTGCCCGACGCGCGCCTGGAGCTCGAACTGGCCGGGCAGAAGATTCCCGTCCAGGCCCAGGGCGTCGGCGAGTTTGTCGCCACCCTGGCGCAGGAACTCCCACCGGGAGAGCATGCCGTCATGGCCACGGTGGTCACTCCCCGCGAGACCGATCTGCTGGCGGGCGAACTGGATCTGCATGAGGAGGAACACGACCATGCGCAGACTGGTCTGCGCGCCTGGCTGCTGTATGCCGGCCTGACTCTTGTGGTTCTGGTCCTGCTCGTCTGGGGCCTGCGTCGCCGATTGGGCCGTCGTTCTTCTTTCCTGGGAGGTGCAGCATGAACACCCGATACCTGAAACACATTCAGTCGTTCGCCACGGCACTGCTGCTGGCACTTGGCCTGCCCCTGGCCTGGGCTGGTGAAGGACACGACCATGGCGATGCCACCGCAGCCGTCAACGGCAATGGCCCCAAGCGGCTGCCGGATGGCGGCGTCTTCCTCCCCAAACCGGCCCAGCGGCAGTTGAACGTGCGCACCACCACCGTCAGTCTCGCCGATCTACCCCGCTCGATCGAGCTGGCCGGCAAGGTGGTGATGGATCCCAATGCCGGTGGCAAGGTTCAGGCCATGGTCGCGGGCCGCATCGAGCCGGGCCCGCAAGGTCTGCCGAACGTGGGCCAGAGCGTGCGCAAGGGCCAGGTGCTGGCCTATGTCGTCCCGTCGGCCGGTCAGATTGAGCGTGCCAACCAAGCGGCCCAACTGGCCGAACTGCGCGCGGCCAGGGGTCTGGCGGAAAAGCGTCTGGCACGCCTGCTGGAGCTTGCGGACACCGTGCCGCGCAAGGAACTGGAAGCCGCCCAGAGTGAGGTCATCAGCCTGGGTGAGCGTGTGGCCGCCGTGAGCGCAGGCCTGAGCAATCGTGACGCGCTGGTGGCGCCGGTGTCCGGCGTGATTGCCTCCTGCCATGTGGTGGCGGGCCAGGTGGTGGATGCCCGCGAACTGGTCTTCGAGGTCATCAACCCCGCGCGCCTGCGCATCGAGGCCCTGGCCTACGACGCCGAGGTGGCCCGCAATGTGGCGGGTGCCAGCCTGGCCATCGGAACGCAATCCATCCGCCTGAACTTTGTCGGCGCGGCCCGAAGCTTGCGCGAGCAGGCGCTGCCTATGCTGTTCCGGGGTGAAGGCGCGGCGCTCTCCAGCCTGGCCGTGGGACAGCCCGTGAAGGTCTACGTCCAGACCGCGACACGCGTGAGTGGTCTGCGTGTCCCCTCCGCCTCGCTCATGAAAAACCCCGCCAACCAGTCCGTGGTCTGGGTCAAGAAGGCGCCGGAGCAGTTCGAACCGCGCGTGGTGACGGTCGAGCCGCTGGATGGTGCCTCCGTGGCCATCACGTCCGGCCTGCAGGCTGGCGACCGGGTAGCCACCCAGGCCGCGACCCTGATCAACCAGATCCGCTGACCGGGAGCCCCGCATCATGTTCAATTGGCTACTCGATAACAGCCTGGGCAACCGGCTGCTGGTGATCATCGCCAGCCTGGTCCTCATGGCCTATGGCGCGTTCACGCTTTCACGCACTCCCGTGGATGTGTTCCCCGACCTCAACAAACCCACGGTCACCATCATGACCGAGGCCGGCGGCATGGCCGCAGAGGAAGTGGAACAACTCCTCACCTTCCCCCTGGAAACGACCATGAACGGTCTGCCGGGCGTGGAGAGCGTGCGGTCCGTCTCCAGCGCGGGCCTGTCCTTCATCTACGTCACCTTCGACTGGAGCACGGAAATCTTCCGGGCCCGACAGATGGTGTCGGAGCGGCTTTCGGCCATGGAGGGAGGCCTGCCGCCGGGCGTGACCCCGCGCATGGGGCCCATCAGTTCAATCATGGGCGAGATCATGCAGATCGCGATCCCGATCGACACCAGCAAGATCTCGCCCATGCAGGTGCGCGAATACGCCGACTGGGTGCTGCGCCCCCGCCTCATGGCCATTCCCGGGGTGGCGCAGGTCATCCCCATCGGCGGTGAGGTGCGTCAGTTCCAGGTCCAGCCCAATACCAGCCGCATGGGGGAACTGGGCATCACGCACGAACAGCTGGAGTCCGCGCTCAAGGGTTACTCCTCCAACACCTCGGGCGGTTTCCTGGAACTCAACGGCCGCGAATACCTGATCCGCAACCTGGGCCGCACCTCGCGCCTGGACGACCTGAAGAACCTCGCGCTCACGGCCCGCAATGGTCAGCCCATTCTGCTGCGCCAGCTGGCAGATGTGACCTTCGCCCCGGCCCTCAAACGCGGCGACGCCGGCTTTGAAGGCAAGCCGGCCGTGATCCTGGGCGTGCAGAAACAACCGGCTGCGGACACCATCCACCTGACCCGTTCCATCGAGTCGGCGCTGGAGAGCATGCAGCGCTCCCTGCCGGCTGGCATGGACAGCCCGAAAGTGACGTTCCGGCAAGCCAGCTTCATCGAGGCCTCCATCGCCACGCTGCAGGGCAAGTTGATCGGCGCTTCAATTTTTGTAGCACTGATCCTTTTCTTCTTCCTGGGAACGCTGCGCCCGACCCTCATCGCCCTGACCGCCATCCCGGTGTCGATCTTTATCACCGCGCTGGTGTTCCGCTACTTCGGGCTGTCGATCAACACCATGACCTTGGGCGGCCTGGCCATCGCTATTGGCGGTCTGGTGGACGATGCCGTGGTGGGCGTGGAGAACGTGTTGCGCCGTCTCAAGGTAGATCGCGCACAACA
>CALRMF020000076.1:0-10302 GCA_943369035.1 Curvibacter sp. AEP1-3 | reverse complement strand
GGTCCACCTCCTCGGCGCTGCTGCGGTCGATCTTGGTGATGACCGCCGCCCCATGGCGGATGCCCAGCAGCGAGAGGATGGTGACATGTTCGACGGTTTGCGGCATCAAACCGTCGTCAGCCGCTATCAAAACAAGAGCAAAATCGATGCCGCTGGCACCCGCCACCATGGTGCGCACCAGCTTCTCGTGGCCAGGCACATCGACAAACGAAATCGTCTGCCCATCCGGGCCGGCCAGGCTGGCATAGCCCAGCTCGATGGTGATGCCGCGCTTCTTCTCTTCTGGCAGACGGTCGGCGTTGACGCCGGTGAGCGCCTGCACCAGCGCGGTCTTGCCGTGGTCGATGTGGCCTGCGGTACCGATGATCATGCCAGCGCATCCCTGAGCTGCGCCAGCTGTGCCGCCACGGGTGCCGCGTCGTCGAGGCAGCGGCAGTCGAGCAAGAGGCGGTCGTCGTCGATGCGGCCGATGATGGGCACCGGCAGCGCGCGCAGCGCAGTGGCCAGAGTCTCCAGCGCAGTGCCGGCGCCGCGCTTGCCGGACAGCACCGGGGCGATGGCCAGGCCCGCCGAAGGCAGCCGGTCCACCGGCAGGGAGCCGGAGCCGATCTGGCTGCTGAGAGCCACCACCTCCACCGTGTAGCGCGGCGCCACCGCCTCGCGCAAAGGGGCCAGCAAGTTGTGCGCCATGGCAAGGACGTCGGCCTGCGGCCGCGTGAGCCAACGCAGCGTGGGCAGATCACGCGTCAGAAGATCTGGTTGCAGGTAGAGCGTGAGCGTGGCCTCCAGCGCCGCCAGCGGCAGCTTGGACAGGCGCAGCGCACGCTTCATCGGGAACTTGCGGATGCGGCCGACCGCTGCCTTGCTGCCGACAATCAGGCCGGCCTGCGGACCACCGAGTAGCTTGTCGCCGGAGAAGGTGACGACGTCGCAACCGGCGGCCAGCATCTCCTGCGGCGTGGGCTCCTTGGGCAGGCCGTACTTGCCCATGTCGATCAGCGAGCCGCTGCCGAGGTCCGTGGCCAGCAGCACCCCCTTGGCTTTCGCCAGCGGCGCCAACTCGGCCTCGGAGACGGCGGAGGTGAAGCCCTGCACGGCGTAGTTGCTGGTGTGCACTTTCATCAGCAGCGCGGTGGCGGGGTTGATGGCGCGCTCGTAGTCGGCCAGGTGCGTGCGGTTGGTGGTGCCCACCTCCACCATCTTCGCGCCGGCGCTGGCCATGACGTCGGGCATGCGGAAGGCTCCGCCGATCTCAACCAGCTCGCCACGCGACACCACCACCTCCTTGTCGCGCGCCAGCGCAGCAATGGTCAGCAGCACGGCGGCGGCATTGTTGTTGACCACGGTGGCGGCCTCGGCCCCGGTGATCTCGCACAACAAGCCTTCGACGATGCTGTCGCGGTCGCCACGGCTGCCGCTGGCGAGGTCGTACTCCAGGTTGTTGGGGCCGGCCATCATGGCCGTGATGTGCTCGATGGCCGCCTGCGGCAGCACGGCGCGGCCGAGGTTGGTGTGGATCACCGTGCCGGTGAGGTTGATCACGCGCTGCATGCGCGGCGCCAGCCGCTGGGCGCAATGCCCGGCCAGCACCTGCGCGAGGCCAGCCTCATCCAGCGCGTGGGCCGGCGTCTGGCCAGCCAGCAGTTGCTGACGCAGCTCGGCCAGCAGCGCACGCGCCTGCTCGGTCACCAGCGAGGCGCCGTACTGCGCCACCAGCGCCGGGCTGTGGTTGAGAAGTCGGTCAACGGAAGGGAGCCTGCTGAGCATCGCCTTCGGACCATGAACCATGGATCCGTCGGGCGCTATCACTACGGTGCTCCCGCGTGGCTGGGCTCGGCGGCCTGGGCTTCGTCGCCCGGCTCGCCCCAGAGCAGCATGTAGTTGAGGCCATGGCGCACCTTGCCGGTCTCGCTCACCAGCAGATCGAGCGCCACCGTGGCCAGGTCGTCGGCCACCGGATCCACATGGGCGTCCTTGCCCATGTCGACGATCTTCAGGTAATGGCCGCATTCACCGCAGCACTCTGCGCGCACCGCGCCCTTGGGTACCACCAGGGTAGGCTGCTCGGCGCCTTCGGCTGCCTCCAGTTCCTGGTAGGTGATGTCCTTGGTGTTTTCGCAATGGCTGCACTTGATACGCACCATGTGCCATTCGGTCTGGCAGAGCGAACAGTGCAGGTAGCGCGAGCCTGCTTCATCGGCGCCGATACGCGCTACGCTGGCGACCGGCTGCCCACCGCAGCAGGGGCAGACACGGGCGTTGTCGATGGGACCGAACGCGAGGTCGGGGAAAGCACCCTGCACGCGCGACACCAGTCGCGTCCAGTAGACCTGCAGGGCTGCGCCGACCAGCGGTGCACTGGCCATGTCCAGCCCGAGCATGATGCCCGCCAGCAGACGTTCGGCCTGCTGTTGCAGTTGCTCGGGCGTGGCCGCCTGCAGGCCCGCCAAAACCTCGGCCGCCGGCCCTTGGACACGCGGCTGGAGCTGGGTCAGCAGTTCCTGCAGATCGTCCCGCCATTCGTCGTTGAGCGACCAATGCGGGAACTCCAGCGGCGCCACACCAGAGCGCGCCGCGTCACCGAGGAACTCCTGCGACGGCAGCGCCACGCTGCGCGGGGCGTTCAGCACGGTGTGCTGGGCGTCGGCCACGTCCGCCATGAAGATCAGGAAGTCACGCATCGGGTGGCCGGCCGCCAGCTGGCGCAGGCGCAACGCGCGGTCGCGGAAAACGAAGGCGAGATCGGCAAACTTGAGATGCGCCGCCTCACCGACGTTGCGGGTGGCAATCTCTTCCGGACTGAGGAACTGGACGGTGCTGGAGGTAGTCATCAAATATCGATCAGAAAGAAAATGGGTGGCACAGACGCCGTGCCACCCATCGTTGCTTCAGAGAGGCGCGCCGCTTTACTTGCGCGTCATCTCCTCGTACCACAGCGGGTGGTTCATCTTCGCCCAGCCGGGAGACACGGTACCACGGGTCATGGCGCGCGTGGTGCCCTTGACCCAGATCGCCGCATAGACATGGACGATCACGGTCAGCACCAGCACCACGGCGGAGAAGGCATGGAGCAGTACCCCGATACGCCGCGCCCAGATCGGGAAATCCGGGAACCAGGCGTGCCAGAACAGGATGCCCGTCAGCAACAGGACCAGCAGGCTGCCGGTCATGAGCCAGAACACGACCTTCTGGCCGGCGTTGTACTTGCCCACCGGCGGCATGCCGGCCTTGTTGCCCTTGAACATCTCGCCGGCCTTGGCCATCCAGGCCTTGTCCTGCTGGTTGATGACGTTCTCGCGCCACAGCCGGACATACATGCCGAGGAAGCACAGGAACATCAGCACGCCCAGGTAGGGGTGCAGGATGCGACTCCACGTGCCGCCGCCAAACAGGCTGGAGAGGAAGAACAGGGACGGATGGAAGAACGCCAAGCCCGACAGGCCCGCAGCGAAGAACAGCAGGGCGATCGCCCAGTGGTTCATGCGGGTGTTGTCGTCGTAGCGCTGAAGTTCATTGCTGGTTTTCATCATGATCTCCTTAGGCGCTTTCCGTCTCGTCTTCTTTCTCTTCGACCGGACCGACCTTCATGTAGTGGAAGAACCCACCCACGACGGCGCCGATCATGGCGAACACGGCCAGCGGCTTGAGCGTGCCCTTCCAGAGCGAGACCAGCGGGCTGATGCTCGGGTCATTGGGCAGGCCGGCGTACTTCTCGGGCGTGTCGGCATGCTTGAGCACGTACATGACGTGCGTGCCACCGACGCCGGCCGGGTTGTACAGCCCCGCGTTCTGGAACCCGCGCTCCTTGAGCTCGCCGGCGCGCTTGTTGCCGTAGGACACCATGTCTTCCTTCTTGCCGAAAACGATGGCGCCGGTCGGGCAGGTCTTCACGCAGGCCGGCTCCAGGCCCACCGACACGCGGTCGGAGCACAGCGTGCACTTGTAGGCCTTGTTGTCCTTCTTCGAGATCCGGGGGATGTCGAAGGGACAGCCAGTGACGCAGTTGCCGCAGCCGATGCAGTTCTCCTGCTTGAAGTCGACGATGCCGTTGGAATACTGCACGATGGCGCCGGGCGACGGGCAGGCCTTGAGACAGCCCGGGTCGGCGCAGTGCATGCAGCCGTCCTTGCGGATCAGCCACTCCATCGTGCCCTTGGCGGCATCCTCCACCTCGGTGAAGCGCATCAGCGTCCAGGACTTGTCAGTCAGGTCCGACGGGTTGTCATAGACGCCGACGTTGGTGCCGATGTCGTCTGACAGTTCGTTCCACTGACTGCAGGCGACCTGGCAGGCCTTGCAGCCGATGCATTTGGATTCGTCGATCAGCTTGGCCACCTCCACGCCCTGCCGCACGGATGGCGACGGGGTGGTGGTGGCAGAGCGTGCAATGACGTCAAGTGATGATTGCATGGTCATGTCAGTCCCCTCACGCTTTCTCGATGTTCACCAGGAACGCCTTGAATTCAGGCGTCTGGGAATTCGCGTCCCCCACGAATGGGGTGAGCGTGTTGGACAGATGGCCGGTATTGGCAACACCAATGAAGCCCCAGTGGATCGGAATACCGACCGTGTGAACCTTCTTGCCGTTGCAATCCAGCCCCTTGATGCGCTTGGTCACGACCACGGTGGCCTTGATCTCGCCGCGGTTGGACTTGACCTTGACCGTGTCACCGTTCTTGAGGCCCTTCTCCTTCGCCAGCTCCTCGCCGATCTCGACGAACTGTGACGGCTGGGTCACGGCGTTGATCTTCGAGTTCTTGGTCCAGTAGTGGAAGTGCTCGGTCAGGCGGTAGGTCGTAGCCGCATACGGGAACTCCTTGGAAGTACCGAACTGCTCCATGTCACCCTTGTAGACCCGTGCCGCCGGGTTGCTCACGGCCTTGGGGTTGGTGTTCATGAGGTTGGCACTCACCGGGGTCTCGAACGGCTCGTAGTGCTCAGGAAGCGGACCTTCGGCCATGAGACCGACGGCAAACAGACGGGCTGTGCCTTCGGGCGTCATGATGAAGGGACCGGCACCCGTATCGGGGCCCAGTGCCGGATTGATGTCCGGCACGTCAGAACCCGCCCAGGCCGTGCCATTCCAGGCGATCTGACGGCGCTTCGGATCCCAGGGTTTGCCATCCGGCGTGGCCGCTGCACGGTTGTACAGAATGCGGCGGTTGGCCGGCCAGGCAAAGCCCCAGTTCTGGTAGACACCCAGACCCGAGGGGTCGGAGGTGTCACGGCGCGCCGAGTTGTTGCCGGCCTGCGACCAGACACCGGAGTAGATCCAGTTGCCGCAAGCGGTAGAGCCGTCGTCGCGCAGCATGCCGAAGCCGGGCAACTGCTCGCCGGCCTTGACCAGCACCTTGGGCGGCTCCTTCGGGTTCTTCGGATCGGGCGGCGCCATCACATCAGCCAGGGCACGGCCGTTGATCTCGCGCAGCACCTCTTCCGGCGCCGGGTTGGTCGGGTTGCTGTAGCTCCAGGTCAGCGCCTTGATGGGCTCGGGGAAGGCGCCGCCCTCCTTGGCGTACATCTCGCGCAGCTTGATGAACAGGCTGGCCATGATCTCGCGGTCGGTCTTGGCCTCACCCGGGGGGTCGATGGCCTTGCCGTGCCACTGGATCACACGCCCGGAGCTGGTGAAGGTGCCCGGGTCTTCCGCGAAGCAGGACGCCGGCAGGCGGAAAACCTCGGTCTGGATCTTCTCCGACTCGACGTTGTTGTACTCACCGTAGTTCTTCCAGAACTCGGCGGTCTCGGTCTGGAGCGGATCCATGATGACCAGGTACTTCAGCTTGGCCAGCGCCGTGCCCAGCTTCTTCTTGTTGGGCACCGCCGCAATCGGGTTGAAGCCCTGACAGATGAAGCCGTTCATCTTGCCCTGGAACATGCGCTCGAACATGGCCAGCACGTCGTACGCGCCGTCCCGCTTGGGCAGCCAGTCATAGGCGAAGTCGTTGTCCTTGTTGGCCGCATCGCCGAACCAGGCCTTGCGCTGACTGACCGACCACTTCGGGAAGTTGGCCGGGAAGTTCATCGACCCCGGACGCAGCGGCTTCGGTGTGCGCGTCTCCAGGTACTTGGCATGGGTGTCGTCGGCATCCGTCGGCGCGCTCAGGTAGCCCGGCAACACTTCTGCGTAGGCGCACTGGTCCGTGATGCCCTGCACGTTGGCGTGCCCGCGCAGCGCGTTGACGCCGCCACCGGCACGGCCCATGTTGCCCAGCAGCAGCTGGATCATGGCCATGGCACGGATGTTCTGCGAGCCCACCGAGTGCTGGGTCCAGCCAAGGGCGTACAGGATGGTCATCACGCGGTCCGGCGTGCTGGTGCCGGCGATCATCTCAGCCACCTTCAGGAAGGCATCCTTCGGTGTGCCACAGATCTTGGTCACCATCTCCGGGGTGTAGCGCGCGTAGTGCTGCTTCATCAACTGCCAGACGCAGTTGGGCGCCTGCATGGTCTCGTCGATCTCGACGTAACCATCCTTGCCCTTGACGTACTGCCAGGTCGACTTGTCGGCGTAGGTGCGCTTGGCTTCGTCGTAGCCAGCGAACAGACCGTTGTCGAACTTGAAGTCCGGGTTGATGAGGTAGGTCGCATTGGTGTACGCCTTCACGTACTCCATGTGCACCTTGTTGTTGCTCAGCATGTAGTTGATCACGCCAGCCAGGAACGCGATGTCGGTTCCGACGCGGATCGGGGCGTAGTAGTCCGCCACCGCCGCCGAGCGCGTGAAGCGGGGGTCCACGACCACCAGCTTGGCCTTGCGCTGCTGCATGGCTTCGGTCACCCACTTGAAGCCGCACGGGTGCGCTTCAGCGGCGTTGCCGCCCATGATGAGGACTAGATCAGCATTCTTGATATCGTTCCAGGAGTTGGTCATCGCTCCTCTGCCGAAAGTCGGGCCCAGACTGGACACCGTCGGCGCGTGTCATATTCGTGCCTGTGTATCGAGGGTGACCACCCCCATGGCACGCAGCATCTTGACGGAGAGATAACCGGCTTCGTTGCTGGAGGCGCTGGAGACCAGCATGCCGGTGGTGTTCCAGCGGTTGACCGTGACGCCCTTGTCGTTCTTGGCCACGAAGTTCTTGTCGCGATCGGCCTTCATGTGCTTGGCGATCCGCGTCAGCGCGTCATCCCAGGAGATGCGCTTCCATTCCTTGCTGCCCGGCTCGCGCACCTCGGGGTACTTGAGGCGGTTCGGGCTGTTGATCATGTCGGCCAGGCCGGCGCCCTTGGGGCACAGCGTGCCGCGGTTGACCGGATGGTCCGGATCGCCCTCGACGTGCACCAGGGCCGGCTTGTTGTTCTTGGCCGTGTCACCCAGGGTGTACATGATGACGCCGCAGCTGACCGAGCAGTACGGGCAGGTGCTGCGTGTCTCGGTGGTGCGAGACAGCTTGAAGTTGCGGGTCTGGGCCAGCGCCGCCGTCGGCGAGAAGCCCATCGCGACCAGACTGGATGCGACCAGCCCTGCGCTGCTTACCCGGAAGAAATGCCTCCGGTTCATGTCCATAGATCGACTCCTTTGTGTAGCTCGCACAGGCGCACCATAGCGCCAGCACAGGCATAGCGAAATCATTCTAGGAATGCCCCTACTGGCAACGCATAAGCGTTAACCCGTAGGTGCACGGATCACGCATTAACAGTGAATAAGCAAGTGACAATATGTCGCCTGACCGACGCTGATGGGAAACAAGATTTGCGACAAGTTGTCGCGCATCGAACACCAGACTGACGAGAAAAAAATTTTCGGGAAAACAGCGGTGATCACGCCCGCGCTGTGGTGTACAGCACGAAATCAGCGCTCAGCGGCAGCGACCACGCGATTGCGGCCACCTTCTTTCGCCTCGTACAGCGCCTTGTCGGCGCGCGCGATCATGTCAGCGGCCAGTTGGGCGGCCTCGCCGGCGTCGGGTGCGGGGCGCAGCAGCGACACGCCGATGGACACCGTCACACGGATCTGCGACTGGCCCGCCGCCGGGATACTTTGCGCCGCCACGATGCGGCGGATGCGCTCGGCAATCTCCACGCCCACCGCCTGCGGGGTGGCCGGCAGCAGCACGACAAATTCCTCGCCGCCGTAGCGCGCCACCACATCGCTGCCGCGCAGCTGGACCTTGATCAGCTTGGCCACATAGCGCAGCACCTCGTCGCCCGCCTGGTGACCCAGGGTGTCGTTGAGCTGCTTGAAGCGATCCACATCGAGGAACATGCACACCAGCGGCTCGGCACTGCGGCGCGCCGCGATCACCGCCTCCAGGCAGCGCGACTCGAAGTAACGGCGGTTATGCACCCCAGTCAGCATGTCGGTCAGCCCGGCGAGCTTGAGGCGTTCGGTGGCCAGCGCACTGTCGAGGCACACCGCCACCAGCGCAGCCAGGCGCTCCAGGAAGTCCGTACTGCTGCCCGGCCCGAAACGCTGCGGGTCGCAGCTGCCCAGGTTCAGGCTGCCGATGTAGCGACCGTGGTGCAGCAGCGGCAGCAGGGCCACCGAGGCCAGCTCCGTCGACACCTCCTCGAACAGAAAGTCGTGGTCGCCGTAGGCGGCCAGTTGTGGCCTTGCGGTGCCCCCATAGAACACCTGCAAGGGTTGCTCGCTGTCGAGGAAGAGCAGGCCGTCGACCGTTCCTTCCACCTGCCCCAGGATGCGTCCAACCTCGTACTCCGGGTCCAGCAGCGCCAACGTCACCGCATCAAGGTCGAAGAGGGCCTTGTAGTCCACCAGCAGGGTGTTGATGAGCGCGGCGAGCGATGGTGCGGCAATGACGCGCCGTTCCAGCTCGTCGAAGCGACGCATCTTGTCCTGGTTCAGGCGTGCCTCGCGCAGCATGGCGTCGAGCTGAGCCCGCAGGCGCTGGTTCTCCGCCTGAAGCGTGGCAAGGCGAAGGGCGCTGCCGGCCGCGTGCTCTGTCGTCTTGCTCAAGCGCCTGCTCCCTGCCGGCATGTTGTGATCGCCATGCCGTAATGGTAGCGTCCCGCGCCGGGCGGGCTCAGAGCGCGCAGGATCGGAAGCCGCTGAAGATGTCGTCGCGGTGCGGCGCGTAGTAGTTGCGGTACTTGGGCGACTTCAGGCGCACGCGGGTGGCAAACGAGGCGCCACGCAGTACCTTGTGGGTACCGAACCAGGGTTCGGAATAGTCTCGGTACGGATCGGCACTGAAACCAGGGTAGCCCTGGAAGCTCGAGCCGGTCCACTCCCACACATCGCCCCAGCGGAACCCGCGCCGCGCCGCCGTGTGGGCAGCCACCTCCCACTCCACCTCGGTCGGCAGCCGGCGGCCGGCCCAGCGGCACCAGGCGTCGGCCTCCCACCAGCTCAGGTGCATGGCGGGCTGGTCTCCGGCGCGGCGCTGGGTCTGGCCAAACAGGGTCTGCAGCACACCGCCCTGCCCGCCACCGCGCGCCACGCCGATCTGCTCCACATGGCGCGGGGCGCGCCGGCCTTCCTGCTGCGCCAGGGCCTGCAGCCAGTCCCAGCCGGCCGGTAGCCAGAACTCGGGACGGTCGTAGCCGCCATCGGCGACGAACTCGGCGTATTGCGCCCAGCTGACCGGCTGGGCATCGATCTCGAACTCCGGCACCGCCACCTCGTGCGCCGGACGTTCGTTGTCGAAGGTGAACCCGGGCCCGGCACTCAGCCCCAGCTGCCAGCGTGTGGCCGGCACCCACAGCGGCTCGCGCGGCACGCCGACATTGGGCAACGGCAGCTTGAGCGGCAGGCCCAGGGTCTGTGCCATGTAGATGAAGGCCTCGCCGTGCATGTCTTCATGGAACAGGCTCAGGCGGTAGAAGTAGAGCGCGTCGTCCTCGTCCGGCGTCTTGGCCAGCAGATCGAGCGTGGCCTCCAGCGTGTTCAGCAGGTAGGCCTTGATGTCGGCCGGCGAACGCGGCCCGAGGAACCAACGGTGATCGTGCGGCACGCGGGAGGAGTCCCACCAGCCGTCGGCCTGCGGCAGCTGCGAGGCCAGTGGCGCGGCCGTGGGGTCACAGCGCGGCCCCTGATGGCGCTGCAGGTTGCGGCCGATCCAGCGTTCCTGGAACCAGCCGACGTGACCAAGTTCCCACAGCGGCGGGTTGAGCTCCGGCACGCGGGGCACGGCATAGCCCTGCTCGGCCAGGGCGCTTTCGTAAACCGAGAACAGATGCAAGGTGTGGTTGCGCGCATCCATCAGCGCCAGGCCAAGCAGCTCCCGGCCGGCGCGGCGCAGATCGGCAGCGTCCAGCGAGAAGGTCGAGGCAGTCGAATCGAAGCCCATGGCCCATTATGGGCAGCGCCTTCGGCGCTGTCGACCCGCCACCGTCCGA
>CALRMF020000075.1:0-10410 GCA_943369035.1 Curvibacter sp. AEP1-3 | reverse complement strand
TGCTGCTGGAAGGGCGTGACCTGGCCCGCATCAGCAGCACGGCTGGCCGGATCCAGACGCTCACCGTGGTGCGTTCGGCCTTCAGCCTCAGCCGTGAGCAGCAGGCGCGGGTGGAGAGCCAGGTGCAGGCGCAGGCCATCGAGCGTTTCAAGGCCCGGGCCGGGGAGATTGCCCGTGCCTTCGGCTACGCCAGCTACGGGCTGCGTGAGGTGACGGTCAGCAGCAACGAGGTGAGCCCACCACGTCCGCGCATGTTGGCCCTGGCGGCGAGCAGCGCAGCCGCCGAGGCGCTGCCGGTGGAAGCCGGCCAGGGTACGGTACAGGTGACGGTCAGCGGAACGGTGCAGCTGCAGCCCTGAAGCGCAGGGCTTCCGGTGGTTCGGTGTCAGCGCCGGCGCGCCGAGCGCACGCCGCTGACGCCGGCTACCGAGCCCAGTACCTTGGCCAGGCGGCTGGAGTCCGCCACCTCGACGGTCAGCGTCATCCAGGCCACCCCCTTGACGGTCTGGGTCTGGGCGCCGATGACGTTGAACTTTTCCTTGGCGAATACTTCCATGATGTCGCGCAGCAGGCCCTGGCGGTCGGTGGCCTCGACCGTCACGTCCACCGGGTAGAGCGGCGGCTCGCCGCTCTTGGCGCGACCCCATTCCACATCGATCACGCGTTCGGCGTTGCGTGTGGCCATCTCGCGCAGGTTGGCGCAGTCGGCCCGGTGCACGCTCACGCCTTTGCCCCGCGTGACAAAGCCTTGGATCTCGTCCGGCGGCGCCGGCTTGCAGCACTTGGCCAGCTGGGTCAGCAGGGAATCGACGCCCACCACCAGCACGCCACCGCGCGTGCCAACGCCGCGGGCCTTCTTCAGCAGGGGCTGTTCGTCCTGCACCACAGGTGGCTCGGGCGGTCGCAGCAGGGTCTCGATGTTGCGCAGCGAGAACTCGTCCTTGCCCACTACCTCGAACAGCGCCTCGGCGGAGGAGAAGCCGAGCTGCGCGGCCAGGTCGTCGAGCTTGATGGCGGTCTTGCCTTCGCGCTGCAGCAGTTTCTCCACCGCCTCGCGGCCGCGCGCCACGGTCTCGTGCATGGCCTGCGCGTTGAACCAGGCCCGCACCTTGGCGCGGGCGCGCGGGCTCACCAGGTAGCCCAGTTCGGCGTTCAGCCAGTCGCGCGACGGCCCGCCTTCCTTGGCGGCCGTGATCTCCACCGTCTGGCCATTCTTCAGCGGCGTGTTGAGCGGCACCATGGCGCCGTCCACCCGCGCGCCGCGGCAGCGATGGCCCAGGTTGGTGTGCACGCTGTAGGCAAAGTCCACCGGGGTGGCGCCCTGCGGCAGTTCGACGATGGCAGCGTCCGGCGTGAGCACGTAGATGCGGTCGTCGAACACGCCCTGGCCCTGCTGCGGGCTGGACAGGTCGCGCTCCCAGGCCAGCAGCTGGCGTAGCACGGCGATCTTGGCGTCGTAGGCACTGTCGGCACTGACGCCGCTGTAGCCCTTGGCGCCGGCCTCCTTGTAGGCCCAGTGGGCGGCCACGCCGTGCTCGGCGTGCTCGTGCATGGCCTGGGTGCGGATCTGGATCTCGATCGGCCGGCCTTCGGCGTCGCGCACGATGGTGTGCAGCGACTGGTAGCCATTGGGCTTGGGCTTGGCGATGTAATCGTCAAACTCCTCGGTGACGGGCGTGAACTGGCTGTGGACCCAGCTCAGAGCGGCATAGCAGTCGGGTACCGAGTTGACCACGATGCGCAGCGCACGCACGTCGTACACGTGCGCGAAGTCCAGCGACTTGCCGCGCATCTTCTTGACGATGCTGTAGATGTGCTTGGGACGACCCTGCACCCGGGCGTGGATGCCCTGGCCATGCAACTCGCCTTCGAGTCGGGCGCGCAGCTGTTCGACATAGGCCTCGCGCTCGACGCGTTTCTCGTCCAGCAGGCGGGCGATCTGGCGGTAGGTGTCTGGTTCCAGGAAGCGGAAGGAGAGGTCTTCCATCTCCCACTTGATTTCCCAGATGCCGAGCCGGTTGGCCAGCGGCGCGAACACGTGGAGCGACTCGGCCGCCAGGCCCGCCGGCACCGGCAGTTTGCTGGCGGCGAACCAGCGCAGCGTTTGCAGGCGCGAGGCCAGCCGCAGCATGACCACGCGCAGGTCGCGCGAGAAGGCCAACAGCATCTTGCGCACGTTCTCGGTCTGCGTGGCCGCGGTCTGCGCCATCGGCACCGGTGTGCCGGAGCGCTCGGCGGCGATCTGCGCGGCCCGCGCCTGGCGTTGCACCTGCACCAGCTTGGTGGTCTCGACTGCCAGTTCCGCAAAGCTGTCGCCGAATGCCTTGGCGATGACTTCCTGCGGCTTGTTTAGGTGGGCGCAGGCATACACCAGGTAACTGGCCGCCTGCATGGCCTCCGAGCCACCGATGGTGCGCAGGATGGCGGCCACGGCGTCGGCGTGGGCCAGCATGTTCTCACCGGTGTCCAGCGTGCCGCCGGCCAGCAGCGGCTCGGCAAAGGCGCGCGCCCGTGCCAGCGCATGGGCCTGTTCGGGCAGGCTGTGTGCGGTGGCGGCAATCAGCTCCGGCACGTGGGCCGGCGCGGCGTTTTCGGCAGCCAGGCTTTTCATGGAACGCTCATGCCTCGCTCAGCAGAAAGTCGCTCACCACCTGCACCTGGTCCGGGGCGATGAGGGTGGGGGCATGGCCCACGCCGGCAAATTCGACCAGCTGCGCACGCGGGCCGCGCTGCGTCATGGCGGCGGCGGTCTCGGCCGACAGCAGGTCGGAGTCGGCGCCGCGCAGCAGCAGCGTCTGCGCCGTGATGGCGTCGTACAGCTGCCAGAGCGCTGCTTCGCCCTGGGCCGCGCTCTCGGGCGTGACGGCCCGGAAGGGCAGGGCGATGGCCGGGTCGTAGTGCAGCATGAAGCTGCCTTGACCATCGGCCTTGAGCATGGGGCGCGTCAGTGCCAGCCATTGCTCACGCGTGTGCGGGCCAAAGCTGGCGGAGATGGCCCACAGCGCATCGGCAGCCTGCTCCAGCGAGGCAAAGCGCACCGGCTGCCCCAGGTAGCTGCCGATGCGTTGCAGCGCCTGCCACTGGATCACCGGGCCAACGTCGTTGAGTACCAGTTTGCGCACTTTGAGCGGCAGCGCCGGCTGGCCGCACAGCGCCATGCCGATCAGGCCGCCCATACTGGTGCCCACCCAGTCCAGCGTGACGGGCTGCAGTTGCGCCAGCAGCGCCAGCATATCGGCGGCATAGGCCGGCAGCTGGTAGCCCATCGGGTCCTGCAGCCAGTCGCTCTGGCCGCGGCCCACCACATCGGGGCAGATCACGCGCAGATCGGGTTGGCGCGCGCACAGGGCCTGGGCCAGCACATCGAAATCGCGCCCCTGACGCGACAGGCCGTGCACGCACAGCACCACGTGGCCGGCCCCAGACTGGCCCCATTGCCAGTAGGCCATGCGGTGGCCGCCGCCGGCATCGGGGCAGCTTACGTAGTTCAGCGTAGGCTCGGTCATGGTGAAATCGTGGGGCTGAAGATAATGACAGCAGTCCCGCCATCCTAATTCAATCGCATCGTCTGATCGGAGATACACCATGCTCAAAGGCAAGACCGCCCTCGTGACCGGCTCCACCAGCGGCATCGGCCTCGGCATTGCCAAGGCGCTGGCCCGGCAAGGCGCCAATATCGTGCTCAACGGCTTCGGCGACGTCGAAGGCCCGAAGGCCGAGATCGCTGCCCTGGGTGTGCAGGTGGCCTACCACGGCGCCGACATGAGCCGTGCGGCCGAAATCGAGGCCATGATGGCCTTTGCCGCGGCGCAGTTCGGCCGCGTGGACATCCTGGTCAACAACGCCGGCATCCAGCACGTGGCGCGCATCGAGGACTTTCCGGTCGATCGCTGGGATGCTGTGCTTGCCATCAACCTGAGCAGCGCCTTCCACACCACGCGGCTGGCGCTGCCGGCCATGCGCAGCGCGAACTGGGGCCGCATCATCAATGTGGCTTCGGTGCACGGTCTGGTGGCCTCCGCCGAGAAGTCGGCCTACGTGGCGGCCAAGCACGGCATCGTCGGCCTGACCAAGGTGACGGCGCTGGAAAACGCCACCACCGGCGTGACCTGCAATGCCATCTGCCCGGGCTGGGTGCTCACCCCGCTGGTGCAGAAGCAGGTGGATGCCAAGGCCTCGGCGCTCGGTCTGTCCAACGAGGAAGCCACCAAGCTGCTGTTGGGGGAAAAGGAACCCTCGATGCAGTTCACCACCCCCGAAGAACTGGGCGAACTGGCGGTGTTCTTCTGCTCGCCGGCGGCCAACAACGTGCGTGGCGTGGCCTGGAACATGGATGGCGGCTGGGCCGCGCAGTAACAGCACCGCCGTAATGCGCGATCAGCGCGCCCTGCCTATTTGCGCTTGCCGCCGCCGAGGATGCTGCCCAGCACGCCGCGGATGATCTGACGGCCGACCTCCCTGCCGATGGAGCTGGCGGCGCTCTTGATCAGTTGCTCGCCCGCGCTGGCGCGGGTGCGCTTGGCCCCGCCACCGAGCAGGCCACCCAAGGTATCGAGCAGGCCGCCGCCTTCGTCCTTCTGGGCGGCCGCTTGCCCCTGGGCCTGTTTCTCCTGCGTGCGCTGGCTCAGGCGCTCGAAAGCCGATTCGCGGTCCACCGCCTTCTCGTATACACCGGCCACGACCGAGCCCGCAATCAGGGCCTGGCGCTGCGGCGGCGTGATGGGACCGATCTGGCTGCCCGGCGGCAGCACGTAGACGCGTTCGGTCACGGTTGGGCGACCTTTTTCGTCCAGGAAACTCACCAGCGCTTCGCCCACGCCGAGCTCGGTGATGGCGGCGGCGATGTCCAGTTTGGGGTTGGGGCGCATGGTCTCGGCGGCTGACTTGACCGCCTTCTGGTCACGCGGGGTGAAGGCGCGCAGCGCATGCTGCACGCGGTTGCCGAGCTGGCCCAGCACCGTGTCCGGAATGTCGAGCGGGTTCTGCGTGACGAAATAGACGCCCACGCCCTTGCTGCGCACCAGGCGCACCACCAGTTCGATGCGCTCCAGCAGCGCCTTGGGCGCGTCGTTGAAGAGCAGGTGGGCTTCGTCGAAGAAGAACACCAGTTTGGGCTTGTCGAGGTCGCCGACTTCGGGCAGGTGCTCGAACAGTTCGGACAGCAGCCAGAGCAGGAAGGTGGCGTACAGGCGCGGCGCGTTCATCAGCTTCTCGGCGGCCAGGATGTTGACGATGCCGTGGCCCCGCGCGTCCGTCTGCATGAAGTCAGCGATGTTGAGCATGGGCTCGCCAAAGAACTTGTCGCCGCCCTGGGCTTCGATCTGCAGCAAGCCACGCTGGATGGCGCCAATGCTGGCCGCGCTGATGTTGCCGTACTGGGTGGTGAACTGCGAGGCGTTGTCACCCACGTACTGGCACATGGCCCGCAGGTCCTTCAGGTCGAGCAGCAGCAGGCCCTGGTCGTCGGCAATCTTGAACACCAGCTGCAGCACGCCTTCCTGGGTGTCGTTCAGGTTGAGCATGCGACCCAGCAGCAGGGGGCCGAGGTCGCTCACCGTGGCGCGCACGGGATGACCCTGTTCGCCGAACACGTCCCACAAGGTGGTGGGGCATGCTATGGATTCAGGAGCGGGAAGCGCCCGTTCCTTGAGTACTTTGGCCAGCTTTTCGCCCAACACGCCGGGCTGGGATATGCCGGTGAGGTCGCCCTTGACGTCGGCCAGGAAGACCGGCACGCCGATGCGGGAAAAGCCTTCGGCCAGAGTCTGCAGCGTGATGGTCTTGCCGGTGCCGGTGGCGCCGGTGATCAGGCCGTGACGGTTGGCCTTGTCGGGACGCAGGAAACATTGCACGTCGCCGTGCTGTGCAATCAGGATGGGGTCGGCCATGGTTCTTCCGAAAAGTACAATTCGATCTTTATAGCCTAACAAATCACAAGGAAATTCCCATGGCTGGACACAGTAAATGGGCCAACATTCAGCACCGCAAGGGCCGCCAGGACGAGAAGCGCGGCAAGATCTGGACCCGCATCATCCGTGAAATCATGGTGGCGGCCCGCCAAGGCGGTGGCGACGCGAACGCCAACCCGCGTCTGCGCCTGGCCATCGACAAGGCCAAGGCGGCCAACATGCCGGCCGACAACATCAGGCGCAACATCGACAAAGCCACCGGCAACCTCGAAGGCGTGACCTACGAGGAAATCCGCTACGAAGGCTACGGCATCGGCGGCGCGGCCATCATCGTCGACACCATGACGGACAACCGGGTGCGCACTGTGGCCGAGGTGCGCCACGCGTTCAGCAAGCACGGTGGCAACATGGGCACCGAAGGCTCGGTCGCCTTCCAGTTCAAGCATTGCGGCCAGCTGATCTTCGCGCCGGGCACGAGCGAGGACAAGGTGATGGAAGTGGCGCTGGAGGCCGGCGCCGAGGATGTGGTGGCCGATGAGGACGGTGCCATTGAGGTGTTGACCGCGCCGGGCGACTTCGAGGCGGTGAAGAACGCACTGGAAGCGGCCGGCCTGAAGGCCGAGGTGGCCGAAGTCACCATGCGCCCGGAGAACACCATCGAACTCAGCGGCGATGATGCTGCCAAGATGCAGAAGTTGCTCGACGCCCTGGAAGACCTGGACGACGTGCAGGACGTTTTCCACAACGCAGCGCTGTGATGGAACACCCCCAGGCTGCGCGCACTTCGTGTCGCTACGCCACCCCCCCTTGCAGGGGGCGGCACCAGTGGCCCGGCGCAGCCGGCTCCGCGGTGCCCCTGGCTGGCGTCTGTTGGTCGGCATCACTGCCGCAGTAGAGGATTTGGATTGATATGAACGTACTCGTCATTGGCGGTGGTGGCCGCGAACATGCCCTGGCCTGGAAACTGGCGCAGTCGCCCAAGGTGCAGATGGTCTATGTGGCGCCGGGCAACGGTGGCACGGCACGCGACAAGCGGCTACAGAACGTGCCGATCACCGACGTGCAGGAACTGCGCACCTGGGCGCAAAAGGAAAGGATCGGCCTCACGGTCGTCGGCCCCGAGGCGCCGCTGGCTGCCGGTGTGGTGGATGAGTTCCGCGCCCACGGTCTGCGCATCTTCGGCCCCACCAAGGCCGCGGCGCAGTTGGAAAGCTCCAAAGCCTTTTCCAAGGCCTTCATGAAGCGCCACGGCATTCCGACCGCCGAGTACGAGACCTTCTCCGACCCGGTGGCGGCGCATGCCTACGTCGACAAGATGGGGGCGCCGATCGTGGTCAAGGCTGACGGCCTGGCCGCCGGCAAGGGCGTGGTGGTGGCGATGACGCTGGCGGAAGCCCATGAAGCGATCGACTTCATGCTGCTGGACAACAAGCTGGGCGTCAGCCACAACGAGGGCGGTGCGCGCGTGGTGATCGAGGAGTTCCTGCAGGGCGAGGAAGCCAGTTTCATCGTGCTGTGCGACGGCAAGAACGTCACTGCGCTGGCCACCAGCCAGGACCACAAGCGCCTGCTCGATGCCGACCAGGGGCCGAACACCGGTGGCATGGGCGCCTATTCGCCGGCGCCGGTGGTGACCCCCGCGGTGCATGCCCGCGCCATGCGCGAGATCATCCTGCCCACCATCAAAGGCATGGAAAAGGACGGCATCCCCTACACCGGTTTCCTCTACGCCGGCCTGATGATCGATGCCGCGGGCGCGCCGAAGACGCTGGAATTCAACTGCCGCATGGGCGACCCGGAAACGCAGCCCATCATGATGCGCCTGAAGAGCGATCTGGTGGACGTGATGTTGGCCGCTACCGATGAGCGCCTGGACCAGATCGAACTGGAGTGGGACCGCCGCGTCGCGTTGGGCGTGGTGATGGCCGCGCATGGCTACCCGATGAACCCGCGCAAGGGCGATGACATCAGCGGCTTGCCGGCTGACGCCGACGACGCCATGGTGTTCCATGCCGGCACGACCATGAAGGACGGCCAGGTGCTCACCTCCGGCGGCCGCGTGCTGTGCGTCACGGCGCTGGCCGACGGCGTGAAGCAGGCGCAGCAGCGGGCCTACGAGGTGACCAAGGGCATCCACTTCGACGGCATGCAATACCGCAGCGACATCGGCTACCGCGCCATCAAGGGCTGATGTCCCACGGCGACTTTCCCCGCCCGTTCCCGGTGCAGTTTGCCGGCAGCGCCGTGGCGCGCTGGCTGCTGCGCCGCATGGGCTGGACGGTCCATTTCGATGGCTTGCCAGGCCTGCAGGGCGTGCTGGCGGTCTATCCGCACACCAGCAACTGGGACTTCATCGTGCTGGTGATCGTCAAGTGGGCGGTCGGCATTCCGGTGCGCTTCTGGGGCAAGGACAGCCTGTTCCGCATCCCGCTGTTCGGACGCTGGCTGCGCTGGCTCGGCGGGATTCCGGTAGCGCGTACCTCGTCCCAGGGTGTGGTGGCCGACACCGCGGCGCGCATGGCGGCAGCACGCGAGCAGGGTGAGTATTTCTGGCTGGCGCTGGCACCGGAAGGCACCCGCAAGCGGATTCCAGGCTGGCGCAGTGGCTTTTATCGCACCGCGGTCCAGGCCGGGGTGCCGCTGGGGCTGGTGAAAGTGAACTATGCCCGACGCGAAGTGACTGTGCGGGATTTCCTGCGCCTGAGCGGTGACGAGGTCGCCGATTTTGCCCGCATCGCCGCCGGCATGGCGGGCGCTGTCGGCTGCCGGCCGGGCAATGCAGCCCCCATCCGTTTGCTGGACGCCTCGGTACCGCGCACTGAAACCATCGTGAAGTAACCATGAACGCAAACACATCGAATGTCAGCACCGTGCGTGAGTACCTTCAGGGCCTGCAGCAGCGCATCACCGACGCCATTGCGGGTATCGACGGCAGCGCCTTCCTGGCCGATGCCTGGGAGAAGGCGCCGGGCGAGCCCTTGCAGGGGAACGGCCTGACCAAGATCCTAGAGAATGGCCGGGTGTTCGAGCGCGCCGGCTGTGGCTTCTCGCATGTGCAGGGCCCCAAACTGCCGCCTTCGGCCACGCAGCACCGGCCGGAGCTGGCCGGAGCGCCCTTCGAGGCCATGGGCGTGTCGCTGGTGTTCCACCCGCGCAACCCTTATGTGCCCACGGTGCACATGAATGTGCGCATGCTCGCAGCGAAAGCCAAGGACGGGCAGGAGGTCTGCTGGTTTGGTGGCGGCATGGACCTGACGCCGTATTACGGGTTCGAGGAAGACGCCGTGCATTTCCACACGGTGTGCCGCGATGCGCTCCAGCCCTTTGGCGACGACAAGTACCCGCGCTTCAAGGCCTGGTGCGACGACTACTTCTTCCTCAAGCACCGCAACGAGCAACGCGGCGTCGGCGGCGTGTTCTTCGACGACTTCTCCGAACTCGGCTTCGAGGGCAGTTTTGCCATGATGCGTGCCGTCGGCGATGCATTCCTGCAAGCCTACCTGCCCATCGTGGAACGCCGGCAGCAGCTGCCTTACGGCGAGCGCGAGCGCAACTTCCAGCTCTACCGCCGTGGCCGCTACGTCGAGTTCAACTTGGTGTGGGACCGCGGCACGCACTTCGGCCTGCAGTCAGGCGGGCGCACTGAATCCATCCTGCTGTCCATGCCGCCGCTGGTGAGCTGGGCCTACCAGCAGCAACCCGAGCCCGACTCCCCGGAGGCGGCGCTGTACACCCGCTTCCTGCCGCGGCGGGACTGGGTCTGAGCGTGGCAGCCAAGAAAGTCGGCGTCTTCGGCGGGGCCTTTGACCCGCCACATCTGGCGCACCGGGCCCTGGCCGAAGTGGCGTTGGCACAGCTGCAGCTCGACGAGCTGCGTGTGCTGCCCACGGGCCATGCATGGCACAAGACCCGCCAGCTGACGGCGGCCGAACACCGGCTGGCAATGGCGCGCCTGACCTTTGGCGATCTGCCTCGGCTGGTGATCGATGACCGCGAGATCCGGCGCAGCGGGCCGTCCTACACCCTGGATACCTTGTGCGAGCTGCGGGCCGAGCAGCCGCAGGCCGAGCTGTACCTGGTCATGGGCAAAGACCAGGCCGACGTGTTGCCAACCTGGCGCGATTGGCAGGAGATCGTGCGGCTTGCTATAATTTGTGTAGCTGACCGCGACGGATTGACGGGGCGGGAAGTCCAGTTTGTTCCTCCGCCTGAAATGGCGCCGCGCTTTTGCAAGCTGCACATGCCCACCATGGACATCAGCGCCACCGGTATCCGCGCCCGGGTGGCCGGCCAACAGGGCATTGCCCCGCTGGTCTGCGAGCCCGTTGCGCGCTATATTGAAGCCCATCACCTCTACACGACCTCTTGATGACCACCGAAACCGCCGCCAAAAAAGACATCCAGAAACTCCAGCGCGCCATCGTCGATGGCTTGGAGGACGTGAAGGCCCAGGACATCCAGGTGTTCAACATCGAACACCTCTCCCCGCTGTTCGAGCGCG
>CALRMF020000074.1:0-10606 GCA_943369035.1 Curvibacter sp. AEP1-3 | reverse complement strand
CATGAAGGAGGCGCTGGAAGATCCGGCCCGCCTGCTGTTTGATATCTGATGCACACCCCCAGGCTGCGCGCACTGCGTGTCGCTTCGCCACCCCCCTTGCAGGGGGCAACACCAGCGGCCCGGCGCAGCCGGTTCCGCGGTGTTTCGCGATGAAGACACTTCATGCGTAGCGCGGTCTGCAATTGAAGCGAGAAACACTATGAGCAAACAATTCGACGTGGTCGTCATCGGTGGCGGCCCTGGTGGCTATATCGCCGCCATCCGCGCGGCCCAGCTGGGCATGAACGTGGCCTGTATCGACGAGTGGAAGAACGCTGCCGGAGGTCCGGCCCCGGGGGGAACCTGCACCAACGTGGGCTGCATCCCGTCCAAGGCGCTGCTGCAGTCGTCTGAACACTTTGATCATGCCAACAAGCACTTTGCCGAGCATGGTATCGATGTGAAGGGCGTGTCCATGGACGTGGCCCGCATGGTGGCCCGCAAGGACGCCGTGGTGAAGCAGAACAACGACGGCATCCTCTACCTGTTCAAGAAGAACAAGGTGTCGTTCTTCCACGGCCGCGGTTCCTTTGTGAAGGCGGTTGATGGAGGCTACGAGATCAAGGTCTCCGGTGCGGCCGAAGAAACGCTGGTGGGCAAACAGGTCATCGTGGCCACGGGTTCGAATGCCCGCGCGCTGCCCGGTACGCCGTTCGACGAGGAGAACATCCTCTCCAACGACGGCGCGCTGCGCATCGGCGCCGTGCCGAAGAAGCTGGGCCTGATCGGCTCCGGCGTCATTGGCCTGGAGATGGGTTCGGTCTGGCGCCGCCTGGGGGCGGACGTCACCATCCTCGAAGGCCTGCCGACGTTCCTGGGCGCGGTGGACGAGCAGATTGCCAAGGAGGCCAAGAAGGCCTTCGACAAGCAGGGCCTGAAGATCGAGCTGGGCGTCAAGGTTGGCGAGATCAAGTCCGGCAAGAAGGGTGTGAGCATCGCCTATACCAATGCCAAGGGCGAGGCACAAACGCTGGACGTGGACAAGCTGATCGTCTCCATCGGTCGTGTGCCCAACACCAATGGTCTTAACGTCGAAGCGGTGGGCCTGCAGTTGGACGAGCGCGGTGCCATTGTGGTCGACGGTGACTGCAAGACCAACCTGCCGGGCGTCTGGGCCGTGGGCGACGTGGTCCGTGGTCCGATGCTGGCGCACAAGGCAGAGGAAGAGGGCGTGGCCGTGGCGGAGCGCATTGCCGGCCAGCACGGGCACGTGAACTTCAACACCATCCCCTGGGTCATCTACACCAGCCCGGAGATCGCCTGGGTCGGCTGCACCGAGCAGCAGCTCAAGGCGGATGGCGTGGCCTACAAGGCCGGTACCTTCCCCTTCCTGGCCAACGGCCGCGCCCGCGCGTTGGGCGACACTACCGGCATGGTGAAGTTTCTGGCCGACGCCAAGACCGATGAGATTCTGGGCGTGCACATCGTCGGCCCCATGGCCAGCGAGCTGATCTCCGAGGCCGTGGTCGCCATGGAGTTCAAGGCCAGCGCCGAGGACATCGCGCGCATCTGCCATGCACACCCGTCCCTCAGTGAGGCGACCAAGGAAGCCGCGCTGGCGGTGGACAAGCGCACGCTGAACTTCTAAGCGCACGGGACCGACGGCTTGGCATCGGTACGCGAGGCTTACGAAGCGGAACTGAAGACGCGGGGTTACGCGAGTGACCCCGCTCAGCTGCGCGCCGTCGACGCGCTGGAGCGTTGTGCCCAGGAATGGGCCGGCTACAAGGAAAAGCGCTCCAACGCGCTGAAGAAGCTCATCAACCGGCCGGACATCCCGAAGGGGGTCTACATGTACGGCGGGGTGGGGCGCGGCAAGAGCTTCCTGATGGACTGCTTCTTCAATGCGGTGCCGCTCAAGCGCAAGACGCGACTGCACTTCCATGAGTTCATGCGTGAGGTGCATCGTGAGCTGGCGGAGTTGCAAGGTACGGTCAATCCGCTGACCGTGCTCGGCGAGCGCATTGCCAAGAAGTACAAGCTGATCTGCTTCGATGAGTTCCATGTGGCGGACATCACGGACGCCATGATCCTGCACCGCCTGCTGGCTGCGCTTTTCGACAATGGTGTCGGGCTGGTGGCGACCTCCAATTTCCGTCCCGACGATCTGTATCCCAACGGTCTGCACCGCGACCGGATCCTGCCGGCGATTGCCTTGCTGAACGAGAAGCTCGATGTGCTGAACGTGGACAATGGCACCGACTATCGGCGTCGTACCCTGGAACACGTGAAGCTCTACCACTCGCCGTTGGGGCCCGAGGCCGACGCCGCCATGACCGATGCCTTCAACCTGCTCGCCGAATCGCAGGATGAAGACCCGGTGCTGCACATCGAGGCACGCGAGATCCGGGCGCGGCGCAAGGCGGGTGGTGTGGTCTGGTTCGACTTCAAGACTCTGTGCGGCGGACCACGCTCCCAGAATGACTACCTGGAGATCGCGACCCAGTTCCACACCGTGTTTCTGAGCGACGTGCCCCACATGCCGGTGCGCATGGCGTCCGAGGCGCGCCGCTTCACCTGGCTGGTGGACGTGCTGTATGACCGTCGCGTCAAGCTCATCTTGTCGGCGGCGGTGCCGCCGGAGGCGTTGTATACCGAAGGGCCGCTGGTGCACGAGTTTCCGCGCACGGTCTCGCGCCTGAACGAGATGCAGTCGCAGGAGTTCCTGTCACTGGAGCGGCGCGTGGTGGATACTAGCCTGACATGAAAACCAGTTTCTTCCTTTTCGGCCTCATGGCGCTGGCCGGTGTCGTGCTGGCGCAGGAGCCGGACAAGTTGCAGGCCGAACTCGACCGCATCCAGGCCGAGCGTGCCCGGCAGGAGGCCCTTTTTGCCGAGCAGGAAGCAGCCTGCTATCAGCGCTTTGCGGTCAACGACTGCCTACGTCGGGTCAAGGCCAGCCGTCGTCCCGTGATGGAGGACCTGCGGCGGCAGGAGGTCGCCATTCAGGATGAGCGACGGCGTCTGCGCGGCATCGAACAACTGCAGCGACTGGAGGAGAAATCCTCACCTGCGGTGCAGCAGGAGGCGGCTGAGAAGCGCCAAGAGGCCTTGCGGGCCCACCAGGAGCGCCTGGAACGTGCCGAGCAGAAGCAGGCTGACAAGCTGCAGGCCGAACAGGACAGGCTTGCCACACCGCCGCGCGCTGAGCGCGACAAGACGTCAGATCGCCCGACGGCTGAGACTCGTTCGGCAGATCGGCTGGAGTTCGAGGAGAAGCAGCGCCAGGCCGAGGAAAACCGGGCACGACGCGACAAGGCCCTGGCCGACAAGGCCGCCAAGCCCCCGGTGCGCTCCTTGCCTACCCCCCCCTGATAGAAGCCCGGCGGTCCTCAGTCAAGCGGTTCGAGCTTGACGATCACCAGCGACAGGTTGTCGCCGCTGCCGCGGGCACGCGAGCGGGCCTTGTCGATCAGGAATTCACTCGCTTCGCGGGCGGCCAGATGCGACAAGGCGGCCCCCAGTTCCTCGCTGCTGAAATAGTGCCAGACGCCATCACTGCAGGCCATCAAGGTGTCACCGGGTTGCAGCCGGGCGATGAAGTGCATGTCCATTGGCGGCTCGCTCTCGGTGCCCAGACATCCCATCAGGATGTTGGACTGGGGATGGACGTTGGCTTCCTCCTCGGTGATGCTGCCCTTGTCCACCAGGGTCTGGACGTAGGAGTGGTCCAAGGTGCGTTTGACGAGCCGGTCGCCTTGGAAGTGATAGATGCGCGAGTCGCCGGCATGGATCCAGTGGCACTCCCCGCCAGGGTTGATGAGGAACGCGGCCACGGTGCTGTGCGGCTCCTGTTCGGAGGAGATGGCCGCCAGCTTGATGACCAGATGCGCCTCCTGCACCAGCTGTCTGAGCAGGGTGGGGGCGTCATCGCTGTCTGGCACGTAGCGTTCGAACAGCTGCTTGGCCGTCATCATGACCTGGTCGGCGGCCGTGCGGCCACCGCTGCGCCCGCCCATGCCATCGGCCACGACCGCCAACAGGCAGCCGTTGACGCGCGGGTGCTTCAGCAGTGCCACCTGGTCCTGCTGGTAGTCGCGGTCGCCCTTGTGGATGCCGGTCGATGCGGTGAGTCGATAACCTTTGCTCATGGTCAGCCGTTCGAAGGACAAAGTCCTCGATAAGTCGGTTTGAAAGACGTATTATCGAAGCAAGCGGGGAGCGTACGACACGCGCTCCTCCCGTCTGTCTTTTTGCCGCGACTCTTGGACTCCAACCTCCACTCCCCGGAACGCCGACTGATTGAACTGCGTATCGAGCATGCCGATCTCGACGCTTCGATCGATCGTCTCTGCCTGACTTTGCCGATTGACGAACTGCTGTTGCGGCGGCTCAAGAAGCGGCGTCTGATCCTGCGCGATGAGATCGATCGGCTGGAACGCAGCCTGCAGCCCAACGAGCCGGCCTGATCCATGAGTTTGCCGGCCCAGGTCCAGGAGGTCTTCGCGCCTGACAGCGTTTTGGCACGCGCCATCGAGGGGTTCCTCCCCCGTCCCGGTCAAACCGAAATGGCCATGGCGGTGGCGCGCACCCTGGAAAGCGGCGGGGCGTTGGTGGTCGAGGCCGGCACCGGCGTTGGCAAGACCTTCTCTTACCTGGTGCCAGCCCTGCTCAGCGGCGAACGGGTGCTGGTGTCCACTGCCACCAAGACCTTGCAGGATCAGCTGTATGCAAGGGACCTGCCGCGACTGATCGAGGTCCTGGGCTTGCCGGTACGCGTCGCCCTGCTGAAAGGGCGTGGCAGTTACCTGTGCCTGCACCGGCTGATGCAAGCGCGGCATGCGCAGGCACCCGTCGAGGCCGTGGCCAGCCGGGCGCTGGCGCGCATCGAGTTGTGGGCCCAGCAGACCCGCAGTGGTGACTTGGCGGAATTACCCGGCCTGGACGAACGCTCGCCGGTCATCCCCCTGGTGACCTCTACGCGCGAGAACTGCCTCGGCAGCCTGTGTCCGAAGTTCCGCGACTGCCATGTCAATCTGGCGCGGCGCGAGGCGCTGGCAGCCGATGTGGTGGTCATCAACCATCACCTGTTCTTTGCCGATCTGGCCGTGCGCGAATCCGGCATGGCCGAGTTGCTGCCGACGGTGCAGACCGTGATCTTCGATGAGGCGCACCAGCTCAACGAAACCGGTGTCCAGTTCCTTGGGCGCCAGCTGTCTACCGGCCAATTGCTGGACTTCGCACGTGACATGCTGGCCTGCGGCCTGCAGCAGGCCCGCGGTCTGGTGGACTGGTCGCAACACGCCACGGCACTGGAACGCGCGGCGCGTGATCTGCGTCTGTGCGTGGGACGTGCCTATCCAGGGGCCAAGCTGGGCTGGATGGCCATTGCACCGGAGCAGATCGACCCTCAAGTCTGGTCGGACGCGCTATCCCGAGTGCAGGGGGCCTGTACGGAGGCCGTGTCGGCATTGGACACGGTGAGCGAGATCGCGCCCGACTTTGTTCGCCTGCAGGAACGTGCCGAGGTGCTGGCCGCGAGCGCGGGATTCTTCACCCAGGCTTGCGCGGCGGGATCGGTACGCTGGGTCGATGTCGGCAGCCAGCTGCGGCTGGTCGAGTCACCGTTGGACATCGCCGACACCGTGCGGACCCGCCTGCTGGCGCCGCAGGAGCAGGGCGGTGTCCGCTCTTGGATTTTTACCTCGGCCACGCTGGGTGACGATGAGCATCTGAGTTGGTTCACCGAACCCTGCGGCCTGACCCAGGCCGAGATTCTGCGGGTGGACAGCCCGTTCGACTATGCGCGCCAGGCGGCGTTGTACGTTCCGTCCGACCTGCCCAGGCCCGCGGACCCTGGTCACAGCGAACAGGTGGCGATGCTGGTGGCGCGCCTGGCACAGACGCTCGGCGGGCGCACACTGGTGTTGACCACCACCTTGCGTGCCTTGCGGGCCATCAGCGAGGCGTTGCAGATGCAATTATCCGCTGACGCTGGCTTGCAAGTGCTGGCCCAGGGCCAGAGTCCCAAACGGGAACTGTTGGCACGTTTCCGACAGGGCGCGGTACCGGGGCAGGCCGGATGCGTCCTCGTGGCCTCGGCCTCATTCTGGGAGGGAGTTGACATTCCCGGCGAGGCCTTGCAGTTGGTGGTGATCGACAAACTGCCGTTCCCTCCCCCAAACGATCCCTTGGTGCAGGCGCGCTCCACGCGGCTAGAAAAGGCAGGGCGCAGCCCGTTCAATGCGTATTTCGTTCCCGAGGCGGCCGTGGCACTCAAGCAGGGCGCCGGTCGGTTGATCCGGCGTGAGAGTGATCAGGGCGTTCTGGTGCTGTGCGACACCCGTCTGCTGCAGATGGGCTACGGGCGCCGTCTGTTGGCGGCCCTGCCGCCCATGCGCCGGTTGCGTTCAGAGGCTGAGGTGCTTCAAACCCTGGCCAGCTTCACCACAGTTTCCACCACGGATCTGACTTCGGCTTGAAGCCGCGGCTCAGATACTCGCTCTGCGGGTAGTTCTTTTCCATCACACGCCGGGCGTCATCTCGCAATTCCGGCATGTTCAGCGCATCGTACGACGCCACCATGATGTAGAGGGCCTCTTCCAAGGCTGGCGCCTGCTGGAAGTCGGTCAGGGCGATCTGGGCGCGGTTGATGGCCGCCAGGTAGGCACCGCGCGAATAATAGTAGCGCGCCACATGCACCTCGTACAGCGCCAGCGAGTTGACGATGTAGTTCATGCGCGCCCGCGCGTCGGGCGTGTAACGGGACTCGGGGAAGCGGGACACAAGCTCCTTGAACGCCTCGAAGGACTCCTTGGCAGCCTTCTGGTCACGCTCCGACAAGTCCTGGCGCGTGATGGAGGAGAACATGCCAAGGTTGTCGTTGAAGTTGATGATGCCCTTCAGGTACAACGCATAGTCCAGCGCCGGGCTGGCCGGATGCAGCTTGATGAAGCGGTCCAGTGTGGCCAGGGCCTGGGCTGGCTCCTGGTACTTGTAGTGCGCATAGGCCTTGTCCAGTTGCGCCTGCTGCGCCAGCGGGGTGCCGGCCGCGCGGCCTTCCAGCTTCTCAAACAGGGGGATGGCCTTGTCGTAGGCGCCGGCACTGAGTTCATCCTTGGCCTCGGCGTAGATCTTGTTCGGGCTCATGCCGGCCGTCGGGTCGACCGGCTTGGACGAGCAACCGCCCACCAGCAGGGCACCGCCAGCCATGAGCATGGTGCAGACCGCCGATAATTTGGTGCGAAGCATTAGGGCCACTCTCTCTTGAACGAATCGAAATCAATTATATCGACCGCCCCTGGCGAGGATGAGTTCGACGACGTATTGGACAGCTCGGTCGAAACCGAGTCGCGGGTTTGGTGCGTGGGCGAGGCTCAGCACGGGCAGCGCCTCGACCGCGCCTTGGCCGAGCTGATTCCGGAGTTTTCGCGCAGTTATCTGCAGCAGCTCATCGAGGCCGGCGCCGTGACCCAGGGTGACGTCGTTCTTCGCAAGCCGGCATTCAAAGTGAAAGCTGGCGAACAGGGCGTGATCGAGTTGCGCCCGACACCGCAGAGCCAGGCGTTCAAACCCCAGGCCATGGCCCTGAAAATCGTATTTGAGGACGAGCATCTGCTGGTGCTCAACAAGCCGGCCGGCCTGGTGGTGCACCCGGCGCCAGGCAACTGGAGCGGCACCCTGCTCAACGGCCTGCTGGCCCATGATGCACTGGCCGCGCAGTTGCCGCGTGCCGGCATCGTGCACCGGCTGGACAAGGACACCAGCGGACTGATGGTGGTGGCCCGCACACGAGCGACCATGGATGCGCTGGTGCGCCTGATCGCTCGGCGCGAGGTGAGTCGTCAGTACGTCGCCTTGGCGCATCGGCCATGGCAGGGGCCGTGGCAGCGCGACATCGAGGCGCCGATTGGACGTGACCCCCGCAACCGTCTGCGCATGGCCGTGGTGGACCCGACGCGGCATGCCGGGAAGCCGGCGAAGACCACGGTCGAGCTGCTGGCCAATGGCGAATCGGGCTGCTGGTTGCGCTGCACCCTGCACACTGGCCGCACGCACCAGATTCGCGTCCACTTGGCCTCGATCGGCCACCCACTGGTGGCGGACTCGCTGTACGGTGGCGCACCGGCGGCGGGCCTGCAGCGGCAGGCGCTGCACGCTTTCCGGCTTGCGTTCCGGCACCCTGTCACGGACCGGCCGTTGGTGTTCCGCGTCCCGCTGCCGGTCGATCTGCGACTCGCACTGCAAGCCTGGGGCCTGGGCTACAATGATCAACAGGAAGACCGGTAGGGCCTTCCTCGCCCCCGGCTGCTGCCGGGGCGCCTCAGGCTCAGGACGCATCGTCCCTGAGGCTCACCTCGCCACCACCCTGATACACGCATCTCCATGATGCTCTTTTCTGGATTCGCAAGACCATGAATACGGCGGATGCCAAGCGCGTGCTGGAAACGGCCTTGATCTGCTCTCAGCAGCCGCTGCAGGTGCGTGAGCTGCGGACGCTGTTCAACGACGAACTGGGTGTCGACACCATCAAGCAGCTGCTGCAGGATCTCCAGCAGGAATGGGCCTTGCGCGGTGTGGAACTGGTCTGCGTGGCCACCGGGTGGCGCTTCCAGAGCCGTCCCGAGATGCGGGAGTACCTGGATCGGCTGCATCCCGAGAAGCCGCCACGTTATTCGCGCGCGACGCTGGAAACCCTGGCCATCATTGCCTACCGTCAGCCGGTGACGCGTGGTGACATGGAGGACATCCGGGGGGTGACGATCAATTCGATGATCCTGAAGCAGCTGGAAGACCGCGGCTGGATCGAGGTGATTGGCCATCGCGAGGCGCCAGGTCGGCCGGCGCTGTATGCAACGACCAAGCATTTTCTGGATGACCTCGGCCTGGCCTCGCTGGACCAGCTACCTCTGATGGAGGCGCCGGCGCAGGAGGGCATGCTCGATCTGCTGGCCGAGGCGCAGGAGCCGTTGGCCGTCTCCGGGGCGGTCGAGGGCGAGGCGGCCGATGGGCCTGTGCCGGAGCAGACGGCGCTCTCCGAGTCAGCAGCCGGTCCGGAAGAACCTTTTGTCTTGAGTGGAAACCAGCCATGACTGATCACACACCTTCAGCGCCTGATGCAGGGTCGGCTGAAGAAACTGCCGCCAACCAAACAGGCCCGGATGGGTCGTCAGCCGCGGCAGCAACCGTGGACGTGCCGACCGTTGCCGAAGCGGGTGCGGCCACCGGCGGGCCGGCTCGCAGCGGCGTGATCGGCTCCCGTTTCGACGACGTGGTTTCCGGGCAGTTCGATGCCGACGAGGAGGCGCCAGACGTGGCCCTGCCCGCCAAGCGGGTGCTGGCGCCGCAGGCCGAAACGCCCAAGCTGCACAAGGTGCTGGCGCAGGCGGGCATGGGCTCGCGTCTGGAGATGGAGCAGCTCATCATGGAGGGGCGCATTTCGGTCAACAACGAACCGGCGCACATCGGCCAGCGCATCCAGTTCGGTGACCACATCAAGGTCAACGGCAAGCCGGTGCGGTTTCGTATCGAGCCGCCGCCAGCGCGGGTGATTGCCTACCACAAGCCGGTGGGTGAGGTGGTGACGCACGATGACCCGCAGAACCGCCCGACCGTCTTTCGCAAGCTGCCCAAGCTTGGACACGGCAAGTGGCAGTCCGTGGGACGCCTGGACTTGAACACCGAAGGCTTGCTGCTGTTCACGAACTCCGGTGAACTGGCCAACAAGCTGATGCACCCCCGGTTTGGCCTGGAACGCGAGTACGCGGTGCGTGTGCTCGGCGCCCTGAGCAAGGAGGAGAAGCAGCGTCTACTCGAAGGTGTCCAGCTGGACGATGGTGTGGCGCAGTTCGGATCCATCGAGGATGGTGGCGGTGAGGGTTCCAACTGCTGGTATCGCGTCACCATCTCCGAGGGCCGTAATCGCGAAGTCCGGCGGATGCTGGAGGCGGTTGGCCATGCGGTCAGCCGCCTGATCCGTATCCGTTACGGTGCCATGCTGTTGCCGCGCGGCCTGAAGCGTGGAGCCTGGATGGAACTGGATGAAGCTGACATCAAGGCCTTGATGCGCGCGGCTGATCGCCGGGATGCGCCGGCCGAGGCCAACCGTGCCGAGCCGGGTGAGGGTTCCGGCCGGGCCAACGTGCGGCCGGCGAACGGCGGGCGTAACAAGCGCCGTGGCGGCGGCAATGACAGCGCCCGTGGCGGCCCGGGGAACGCAAAGCAAGGCGGGCGCAACAAATCCCAGGGGCGCAAGGAGCGTTCGCCGGGGCAGGGTGGTGAAGGGCAGCCCGATCCGATGAAGACGGCTTTTGGCTACATCGGCGCGGACAGCTTCACACGCCAACGCCAAGAGCAGCGCCGCACGGGCAGCGGTGGCCAGCGTCGCGGCGGCCGGGGGCGCTGATGTGCCGTGGCTGCGGCCACGGTGATCGTCATGTCGAGGGGGTTTTTGGTCCCCGTAACCGGCTGACAGAGCCTTCCGGGTTAAAATTCAAGGCTTTGCCCAGCGGGTAAAACACAGAGCAATAACCCACAGACACTCAGGAAACTCTCATGTCTATCGAACGTACCCTCTCCATCATCAAGCCGGATGCCGTCGCCAAGAACGTGATCGGCCAGATCTACG
>CALRMF020000073.1:0-10606 GCA_943369035.1 Curvibacter sp. AEP1-3 | reverse complement strand
GGAATACCGCTGGCCTCGGCCTCGTGCACGCTGTCCACCACCGCGGTCGCCAGCTGCGAGATCGGCACGCAGGCGTCGGTAGTGATAGCCAGGCAGCCCGGACGCGTCTGCAGGCCGGCGAAGTAGGCCATGTGGCGCGCGCTCCACAGCCGGGTGCGTTCCTCGGGCGTGGTGGCCCACTCGAAGGCGTTGCCGCCGTGCTCGCCGGTGATCTCCTGCACGGTCTCGGCCTGCTCCTGCACGCCCGCCGGGGAGCCGTGGAATTCCATCAGCAGCATGGGCTCCTCGCGCAGGCTCAGCTTGGAGTGGGCGTTGACCGCACGCACCGTGTTGGCGTCGATCAGTTCCACGCGCGCGATCGGAATGCCCATCTGGATGATCTGGATGGTGGCGTGCACTGCGGCCGCAATGCTGGGGAAGGAGCAGACCGCGGCCGAGATGGCTTCCGGCAGCGGGTAGAGCTTGAGGGTGATCTCGGTCATCACGCCCAGCGTGCCCTCGCTGCCAACGAACAGGCGCGTGAGGTCGTAGCCGGCGGAGGACTTCTTGGCGCGCGTGCCGGTGCGGATCACCTCGCCGCTGGCCGTGACCACTTCCAGCGCCAGCACGTTCTCGCGCATGGTGCCGTAGCGCACGGCGTTGGTGCCGGAGGCGCGCGTGGCACTCATGCCGCCGATGGTGGCGTCGGCCCCCGGGTCGATGGGGAAGAACAGGCCGGTGGCCTTGATCTCGTCGTTGAGCTGCTTGCGCGTCACGCCCGGTTGCACTGTGACCGTCAGGTCTTCGGCATTCACGCTCAGCACCTTGTTCATGCGCGAGACATCGAGGCTGATGCCGCCCTGCACCGCCAGCAGGTGGCCTTCGAGCGAGGAGCCGACGCCGAAGGGAATCACCGGCACGCTGTACTCGCTGGCCAGCGCCACCGCCGCGGCCACGTCCGCCGTGCTTTCGGCAAACACCACCGCCGAGGGCGGCGGCACGTTGGTGAAGGCCGATTCGTCGCGGCCATGTTGCTGGCGCACCGCCAGCGCGGTGGAGCAGCGCTCGCCAAAACGCGCCTTCAGCGCCTCGATCAGCGCCGGCGGCACCTCGCGCTGGTGGACTTCGGGCAGCAGGTGGGCGGCAGGGGCGGGTGCGTTCATGGTGGTGTCTCCGGACGGCCTCGGCGGATGCGGAGGCTGGGGAATAATGGCTGTTTCAGGGCCTGGGCATCAGGCCGTGTCAGCCCACATTTTGATCCAAGGTTGCCATCATGGGAAATCGCCTCACGCAAATCGCCACCCGCACCGGAGACAGCGGCACCACCGGCCTGGGGGACAACAAGCGCGTCTCCAAGAACAGCCTGCGTGTGCACGCCATGGGCGAGGTGGACGAGCTCAACTCCAACATCGGCGTGCTGCTGTGCGAAGAGATGCCCGCCGATGTGCGCGCCGTGCTGGTGGAGATCCAGCACCAGCTCTTCAACCTGGGCGGCGAGCTGTCCATCCCGGGTTACGAGCTGCTGAAGCCGGAGGCGGTGCTGGCGCTGGACGAAGCGCTGGCCACCTACAACGAACAGCTGCCGCGGCTGCAGGAGTTCATCCTGCCCGCCGGCTCACGCGCAGCGGCGCTCTCGCACGTCTGCCGCACCGTGGCGCGCCGCGCCGAGCGCGCGCTGGTGGCGCTGGGCAACGAAGAGGCCATCCGCGAGGCGCCGCGCCAGTACCTCAACCGTCTGTCGGACCTGATGTTCGTGCTGGCGCGGGTGCTCAACCGCATGAACGGTGGCGATGACGTCTACTGGAAGAGCGAACGGCTGGGCGCCCATCAAGGCGACTGAGAACGTTCAAGGCCAGAATGGCACACCACGGTCGCGCATCATCGGAGCGAAAGCATCTGTATATGAAAAAGCTTGTCCAAATCGCCTTGTCGATGCTGATGTGCCTGCTGCCGATGCTGTGTCCCGCCACCGAAAAGGTTGGCGTGGTGTTGATGCATGGCAAGAGTCCAGGGGGACCTGACGACCCCAGCCTGTCTTCACTGGTGGGAAAAATGAACAGCGCGGGCATGGTGGTGCTGGTTCCGAACATGCCGTGGTCCCGCCAGCGCTATATCGACGTGCCATGGGAAACCGCCATGGTCGAAATCGACAACCATGTCAAACAGCTGCGTGCCGAAGGTGCCACCAGGATTGTCCTGGCCGGGCACAGCATGGGCTGCCCGGCCGCGATGAGTTATGCAGCCAACCGAAAGGGCGTGGATGCGATCGTCTTGTTGGCACCGGGCCATTCGCCGCTGCTTTATTACCAGGGCCTTCCGCAGGCCCCGTTCCGCTCGTGGGTTGTGAAGGAAAGCATCGACAAAGCCCGCGAGATGGTGGCGAGCCAGCGCGGCGATGAAGCCAATGTCTCCTTTGGTGATATCAACCAGGGGCGACGCGCGCAGGTCTGGACGACACCCAGGACTTTTCTTTCCTACTTCGAGCCCAACTCCGACGCCGAAATGAGCGTCACGGCGCCGCGGGTTCCCCCGGAGGTGCCCGTGCTCTGGGTCATTGGAGACGGCGATTCACTGATCAAACTGGGCCGGGACTATGTGTTCAACAAGTTGCCGCCCAACCCTCATTCGAAATATCTGGAAATCAGCGCCAACCACCTGTCGACCCCCGCCAAGGCCGCCGATCAGGTTATCGAGTGGCTCCGTACGACGTTGAGCGCCAAATAAGCGCATCAAGGCTTTGCGGGATGCTGTTCGCAACTCGGCTGCGCACTCGCATGGCTTCAAATGAAAACGCCCGTCGGAGCGGATCCGGCGGGCGCGAACAGCTACAGAATTGAGAGCGAATCAGCGCTTGCGGTTCAGCAGCGCGTACAGCAGGATGGCGCCGAAGGTGGCGGTGCCGATGCCGCCCAGCGCGAACTGGCCGAACTTCAGGGTGAAGTCGCCGGTGCCCAGCACCAAGGTGACGGCGGCGACGATCAGGTTCTTGTTCTCGCTGAAGTCCACCTTGTTGTCGACCCAGATCTTGGCGCCGGCCACGGCAATCAGGCCGAACACCACGATGGAGACACCGCCCATCACCGGCAGCGGAATGGCCTGGATCACGGCACCGAACTTCGGGCTGAAGCCCAGCAGCACGGCCAGCAGCGCGGCCACGACGAAGATGGCGGTGGAGTAGATCTTGGTGGCGGCCATGACGCCGATGTTCTCGGCATAGGTGGTCACGCCCGTGCCGCCGGCTGCGCCGCTGACCATGGTGGCCACGCCGTCACCGATGAAGGCCCGGCCCATGTACTGGTCCAGGTTCTTGCCGGTCATGGCGGTCACGGCCTTGATGTGGCCCAGGTTCTCGGCCACCAGGATGATGGCCACCGGCGCGATCAGCAGCATGGCGTTGGCGTCGAACACCGGGGCGGCAAAGTTCGGCAGGCCGAACCAGGCGGCGTTCACCACGCCCGACAGGTCGAGCGGCTTGCCCAGGCCCAGGCCGTTGGTGAGGATGGCGTAGATCACACTGGCGACGATCAGGCCCACCAGGATCAGCAGGCGCTGCACCATGCCGCGCGTGAGCACGGCCACCAGGCCGACGCTGACGAAGGTGACGAGCTGCATCCAGGAATCGAAGTTGCTGGCCGCCATGTTCTTCACCGGGATGCCAGCCAGGTTCAGGCCGATCACGGCCACCACGGCGCCGGTCACCACCGGCGGCATGAAGCGCTCGATCCAGCCGGTGCCGATGGCCTGCACGATGAAGCCGATCAGGGTGTAGACCACGCCGCAGGCGATGATGCCGCCCAGAGCCAGGCCGATGTTGGCGTTCGGCCCCTTGCCGGCGTAGGCGGTGGCAGCGATCACCACGCCGATGAAGGCAAAGCTTGAGCCCAGGTAGCTCGGCACCTTGCCGCCGGTGATGAAGAAGAAGATCAGCGTGCCGATGCCGCTCATCAGGATGGCGATGTTGGGGTCGAAGCCCATCAGGATGGGTGCCAGCACGGTGGCGCCGAACATGGCGATCACGTGCTGCACGCCCATGACGGCGGTTTGTGGCCAGGGCAGGCGCTCGTCGGGGCCGATCACCCCTCCTTGCTGCAGAACCTCGGCTTGCTTTTCAGTCCATTGGAACAGGGGCATTGTTTTTCTCCGGGTTGTAAGGTGCGGGGATGCTAAAGCATTCCTCGTGCCAGGCACAGCGGGCGGACCCGGGTGAAAATACGGGCCGACATCCATCCATTCATCACCCCGAGCGAAAGTAAGCGCCATGATCCCGATCGACCCGGCCGCCCGCGCCAACGTCCATCTCATCGACCACCCGCTGGTGCAGCACAAGCTGACCCTGATGCGCAAGAAGGAAGCCAGCACCAGCAGCTTTCGCCGCCTGCTCAATGAACTGGCCGCGCTGATGATCTACGAGGTCTGCCGCGACATGCCGCTGCAGGACGTGCAGATCGAAACTCCGCTGGAGACCATGACGGGCAAGGTGATCGACGGCAAGAAGCTGGTGTTTGCCAGCATCCTGCGCGCCGGCAACGGCATCCTGGACGGCGTGCTGTCGGTGGTGCCGGGCGCGCGCGTGGGCCATGTGGGCCTGTACCGCGACCCGAAGACGCTGCAGGCGGTGGAGTACTACTTCAAGATGCCCAAGAACATGGAGGAGCGCGACGTGGTGGTGGTGGACCCCATGTTGGCCACCGGCAACTCCGCCGCCGCCGCGGTGGCGCGCCTGAAGCAGTGCAAGCCCAAGTCGATCAAGTTCCTGTGCCTGCTGACCTGCCCCGAGGGTATCAACACGCTCTACAAGGAGCACCCGGATGTGCCGGTCTATACCGCGGCCATTGACCGCGAGCTGAACGACCACGGCTACATCCTGCCAGGCTTGGGCGATGCGGGTGATCGGATCTTCGGCACCCAGTAGTACAGCTGACCTTGGGGTCTTTCTCCTGCCAGGAGAGAGTGCTTTCGTTCTGAGCCCGCTGCGGCCAGAGAAGAATTCAGCTAATCTGAATCCGGAATCCTTAGGAATGAGGTGCTGTGATGGATGAGCGCAGGCATTTTCTGGTTCGTGCCGGGCAGCTGGCTTTGGCCGGTGGTCTGATCGGGCCGGCCGCTGCTGCCAATCCCGATCGCGCGGTGATCTCCATGCCGGGTCCGGGCAATCTTCTCTTTCTGCCTATCTTGTTGGCCCGGAAGATTGGTGCAGACGCTGCCGAGGGTCTCGAGCTGGACATCCGTTACACCGGAGGGGGGCCGCAGGCCCTGCGCGCCATGCTGGAGCGCAACAGTGATTTTGCGGCGGCAGGCCTTTCGGCCACGGCCTTGCAGAAGCTTAATGGTCACCCGGTGGTCTGCATCGCACCCCTGACGCGCGTGCCCGCCTATACCTTGTTGGTACGGACCAATCTGCGTGGCCAGGTGAAGCAGATCGCCGATCTCAAAGGCCGGGTCGTCGGCGTCAAGGGCCATGTACCCGGTGGTCGCTCCACTTCGCAGCTGTTTGCCGAACATCTGCTGACCCAGGCCGGACTCAAGCCCGACCAGGTCAACTATGTGTCAGTCGGCCAGTCCTATGACAGCCAGCATGCGGCACTGGCCTCCGGCTCGGTCGACGCCATCGTGGGCGACGAGCCTTTCGTCACCCGCCTGGTGCGACAGAAGGTGGCTTACGCGCTGGCCGACTTCCATGACCCGGAGACCACGCGCCGGCAGATGGGCGGGCTGTTTCTCAACGGCATCGTCGCCACGCGCGAGGACGTGATCGCGGCGCGGCCCGAGATGGCCGAGAAAATGGTCCGTGCCCTCAAGCGCGCTCTGGGCTGGATCGCCACGCACAAGGCCGAAGACATGGTGGAGGCGCTGAGCCCGAACGACCCCGAGGAGCGCAAGACGCTGCTTGATGTGCTTCGGCTGCGCAAGAACATCTATTCACCTGACGGCCGCATTTCCAACGAGCAGCTGGCCACAGTGGACCGCTTTCTACGTGCCACCGAGCCGGCCATCGTGGCCAAAGGGCTGAGTGTGCGCAGTCTGGTCGATGCGCGCTGGGCGGGTACCACGCGGTGAGCCGAGCACTCAGCCTTTCCTGACCATGCCGCCGCGCCGCCCCTTCAGGTTCACCTTCAGCGGCTTCTCCGCCTGGCGGCGGGCCGCGCAGAACAGCCTGCAGCGTCAGCTGGTCGCGCGTTTTGTCCAGGTGTTCCTGATCGTCACGCTCACTGGTAGCCTGTTGGCTTTGTGGGGCTACCAGTTGCTGGCCCAGCAGGCTCAACGTCTCAGTGCAGACGATGCCTTGCGACACCTTGAACGCAGCTACGCCGCCATGCAGGATAGCTGGCTCCGCAATGCCGATGAGATGAAGGCGCAGATCGACTTCATGCGGGTATTTGCGCAGCAGGAAAACCAGGCGGCCAACTGGCTGCGTTTGCGGGCCTACTTCGCGGCGCTCGAGGGCAAACTCGATCGTTTTCCTTCGGGGGTGGTGCTCGATCCCACGGGGCGCGCCGTGTTCCAGTACGGGCCTGAAGGCATTGAGTTGGCCCGTTACTTTACGATCGGGCGCCCACAGCCGAGCTGGTACTACAGCGCGGAGCATCGCACCGCCTACAAGATGGTGCAGGTGCCGCTGTGGCTGGGCGTGCAGGGCACCGGGCGCCTGGTGCTGCTGCAGCCGCTGGACCATGGGGTGATGCGGCAGCTCAGCGCCGCGGGCGTGGAGCTCTATCTGTTGCGCGACGACCAGGTGCTGGCCAGCTCCCGCGGTTCGCGGGATTTCGGACGCCAGATCGCGGCCGATGGTCCGGACCGGCTGACCGACGGCGAACGCCTGCAGGAGCAACGCATCCTGCTGTTGCAGGCCGATGCGCCCGATGCGCCGCGATTGGTGTTGCGGCAAGACGTGAAGCAGGTGTTGTCGCCGGGGCTGGTGCTGGCATCCAGCTTCGCCCTGATGACGTTATTGGCAGGGGTTTTGTGGCTGGTGCTGGGCCGCTGGGCCAGTCGTCTGGCCGCGCGCATCGTGCATCTGTCGCAGGCGACGCGCCTGTTCGCGCAGGAGCATGAGGTCAATGAATCCGTGGAAAAGGCACTGGCAAGCGCGGCGCTTGACCCCGACGAAATTGGCGAAGTGGCCGAAACGAGCCTTGCGCTGATGCGCAGCGTGGTGCAGCACAACGAGGAGCACTTTGCCCATCTGCAGACGCTGAACATGCTGGAGGAAGGCGTGCTCGAGCTGACCGCCGAGGGACGCTACCTGCGGGCCAGTCCGGGCTGGGCGCGTCTGGCCGGTATCGAGGTGCTACCGGGAGCGTCTCTCTTCATGCATATCCATCAGGATGACGTCGAGAACCTGCAGCTGCAACTGAGGCAGCTGGCCAACGGTGAGAAGAACAGTCTGAGCGGGCGCTTGCGCCTGCGGCGGACTGATGCCAAGGAGTTGTGGGTCGAGTACCGGTTCATCAGCAGTGGGGGCCCTGGCGCCAGCGTGCGTGGCGTGCTGCGCGACATCACGCAAAGTTATCAACTCGAGAAGCATGTCACCCACATGGCGCTGCACGACGCGCTGACGGGCCTGCCCAACCGCGTCCTGCTCGAAGACCGCTGCAAGATGGCCTTGCGCAGCGCCGAACGCAGCGGCATGACGGTTGCCTTGGGCTTTCTGGACATAGACCACTTCAAGCTGGTCAACGATCAGTTTGGCCACAAGGCGGGAGACGAGTTGCTGGTGGCGCTTGCAGCTGCGATGCGCAACTGTTTGCGCGCTGCGGACACCCTGGCGCGCTGGGGCGGTGACGAGTTCGTTGTGCTGCTGCCCGACCTCGACAGTCAGGCGGATGCCGAAGAGGTCATTGCCAAGCTCGCTGCGGTCTGCCAGTCGCCGATCCAGCTGAATGAGATTGATTTCACTGCCACCTTCAGCATGGGCGTGGCGCTTTATCCGTCCGACGCGCAGAGCGTCGAAATGCTGTTGTCGCAGGCGGACCGTGCCATGTTTGCCGCCAAGCAGCAGGGGCGCAACACGGTGCGCTTCTTCGCCGAGATTGCGCAGCGCGAGGAGGATCGCAAGGCCCTGTACATCCAGAACCGGCTTGCTGCGGCGATTCGAGAGCACCAGATCCAGACCTGGTTCCAGCCCATTGTGGACGCGCAAACCCGACGGGTAGTCAGCTGCGAGGCGCTTGCGCGCTGGCATGACGAGACCTATGGCTGGGTTTCCCCGGCGACCTTCGTGCCGATGGCAGAGAATCTGGGCCTGATCCGCGAGATGGGCCAGCAGGTCTGGAAACAGGCCATCAACTGCCTGCACCGCTGGCGGGAGCAGGGCATGGACATGAGTATCTCCGTCAATGTGTCGCGCCGTCAGTTATTCACGCAGACCTTCACCGCTGACCTGCTGGAGGACCTCAACCGGTTTGCGATCCCTGTCTCGGTCGTGGACCTCGAGATCACCGAGAGCGTGGCCATGGAAGATGCCGAGCACACGGAGAGGCGGCTGGCCGAATTGCACGAGGCCGGTTTCGGCATCGCCATCGACGATTTCGGCACGGGCTTTTCGTCCCTGTCGCAACTGCATGACATGCCGGCCTCCAAGATCAAGATCGACATTTCCTTCGTGCACCGCGCGCAGACCGAGCAGGGCAACCAGCTGATCCAGGCGGTGGTCAAGATCGCCTCGGCCTTCAATCTGCAGACCGTGGCCGAGGGCGTGGAGAGCGCGGAGATCGCCGATGCGCTGACCCGCCAGGGCGTGACTCTGCTGCAGGGATACCACTTCGGAAAGCCCATGAGTGCGGATGAGTTCGAGCGTTATCTGGCTCAAGACGCCGATGCTGCCTGAGGTCGCTCTGGTGCAGGTTCACGCGGTGGCGAAGCCGGCCGATCTCGGTTAACCTGAGGGTTCACTCACGCAAGCGGGAGAGGACGGTGCCATGCTGCAGCGCAGGCGATTTCTGAGTCGTGCCGGACGGTTGTCGGCTGCCAGCGGCCTTGCTTGTGCCGGGGTCTGTCGTGCTGTGCCGGCTTCCTCCGGGCTACTCAGCGTTTCCATGGCGGTCCCCGGTCCCACCTGCCTGCCATATCTGTCCTGTCTGCTTGCCGTCCGGCTCGGCGCCGACCGGCAGGAAGGACTGGCACTGTCTCTGCGCGCCGTCGGTGGTGATCCGCTCGCACTGCACGCCTTGCAGGCAGGCGAGGTGGACTTTGCCGCGGCCGGTTTGCCGTCGGCCGCGGTACGGCGGGCCAAGGGCAAGCCACTGCAGGCCCTGGCGCCGTTGACGCAGGTGCCGGCCTATACCCTGGTGGTGCAGGCTGGGCTCAAGGGCCGGGTGGAGAAGGTGCGGGACTTGGCCGGGCGGGTGATCGGCGTCGAGGGGCGCACGGTGGACGGCCGCGCTACCTCGCACCTGCTGGCCGATTTCCTGTTGCAGCAGGCGGGGGTGGAGCCCAGGCGCGTGCGCTTCATGGCCGTCAGCGAGAACTACGCCAACCAGCGCGCCATGCTGGCCAGCGGCACGGTACACGCACTCATGACGGTGGAGCCGTTTGCCGGCCGCCTGGTGCGTGAGGGCTGGGGCTTTGTCCTGCAGGACTTCCACGACCCGGCGAGCACACGCGCCGCACTTGGGGGCCTTTTCACCAATGCGGTGCTGCTGACACGCGACGAGGTGGTGGCCGAGCACCCCGACTGGTGCGACCGCCTGGTCAAGACCTTGCGGCGCACCCTGGCCTGGCAGGTGCGCCGCCCGCCACAGGAGGTGGTGCAGGTGCTGGGCCTGGCCGACGCGCGCGAGCGCGACAACCTGCTCGAAGCGCTCAAGCAGCGGCGCACCGTCTTCCCGGCCGATGTGCGCTTCTCGTCGACGCAACTGGCCGCCACAGAGACGCTGCTGCAGGCGGTGGAGCCGGCCACGCGCCGCGGCGGGTTGGGCATGGGCGGCCTGGTCAATGAGCGCTGGGCCGGGCGCATGCCTTGAGCGTGTCGTCGGGCCGCGCCACAAAACGCGCCACGGTGGCCAGCACCTGCGCATCGCGCAGGATCTTGGCGTGGCCCAGGCCCTCGGTGGCCACCAGCTCGGCGCCGGCAATGGCCCGAGCATAGGCCTGGCCGTCGGCAAAGCGGTTGATGCGGTCGCCGCGGTCATGCACCACCAGCGTGGGCACGTGGATGCGCGGACCCACGGCGGCCGGCTCGAACTGCGGCATCAGGATGCCCTCGCGCGCCTCGATGCGCTGCTGCAGCGCGGCGCGTGTGGCCTCGCTCAGGCCGAACATGCGCGCGAACAGCCGGGTGTATTCGTGCGGCGAAGCCGGTGGCGCCACCAGCACCAGCCGCTGTGCCGTCCGGCCACGGCTGGCTGCATGGGCGGCGGCATTGGCGCCGAGCGAATGCGCCACCACCGCGTGCAGTACCTGCCCGTGCTGCTGCAGGCGTGCCACCACGTACTCCAGCGCGCGGGCGAACTGCGGCAGGTTGCTCACCGCACCGGCGCTGCGGCCGTGGGCCGGCATGTCCAGCAGCACCGCTTGCAGGCCTTGCGCCTCGAGGGCGGCGGCCAGTGCCAGCATCTGGCCGGAATGGCCGCCCCAGCCATGCACCAGCAGCACCACCGGACCCTCAGTTGCGTTCGGGCGGGTGTAG
>CALRMF020000072.1:0-10646 GCA_943369035.1 Curvibacter sp. AEP1-3 | reverse complement strand
TCAGGCCGGTGGTGTAACCGTAGCCCATCCAGCTCACTGACACCGGTGCCGGCTTGCGCGCGAACACCCCCAGACGGTTGCCGGTGCTGTGCCCGGCCATGTCCACCAGCACGTCGACGCCGTCGGCACGGATGCGTTCGGCCAGCGCGTCATCACTCATGCCATTGGCCAGTACCCAGTGGTCCACCAAGCCCTTGTACGTCTGCGTGACCTCGTCTTCACGCCCCAGGTCCGCGTAGGCGAACACCTCCACCACTTCATGGTCGTGATGGGCCAGCAACGGCTCGATGAAGTTACGCGTCGAATGGTTGCGGAAGTCCGGCGACACATAGCCCACGCGCAGCCGCCGGCCGGCCAGCGGGGGGTTGTCATGGGCGCGCCATTGGCTCTGCAGCGGCAGGCAGAAGCGCCTGTCGAATTCAACATACCCTGCGTACACCGCTTCCGCACTGAGGTCCGGGTGGTAGTTCAGCGTGAACAGGTAGTTGGAGAAATCCACCCGATTGTCGGGATCCAGCTCCAAGGCGCGCATGAAATTCTTCAACGCCCGGTCAACATCGCCCAGACGCTGGTAGGTGATGCCGAGGTTGTTGTAGGCCTCCGGGTAGTTCGGCCTGAGTTTCAGGGCACGATCAAGCGCAGCCAAGCCGGCCTCGAACTCGCCGACCTCCTGCAACAAATGCCCCAGGTTGCATTGCACCTCTGGATCCTGTGGCAGCAGCTGGGCCGATTTGCGCTTGGCCACCAGCGCCTCTTCCAGCTTGCCCTGGGTGTGGAGAAACGCACCTAGCGCCTTCCAGCCAAAACCGGAATCCGGGTATTGCTCCAGCAGCTCCCGCGCCAGCCTCTCGCCCTTGAGCAGCTCGCGGCGGCGGAAGCAGTTCACGAGTTCAACCTGGGACGCCTCTGGGAGCTCCTGCCGACGTTTGACCTTGACCTTCTTCTCCACCGATCGCGGCGCCGCCTCGGTCATTGCCGGCTCGGACGTCGGTTCGACCGCGACCGGCACGGCCTGCGCGGGCTGTGGCGCTGTCACCGCATTCACATCCATACGCTCGGCCAGGGAATTGACCATCGCCATGGACAGTCCCATCGATTGGGCCAGCGGCAACAGACTGCGTGCCAGATCCTTCTGCTCGCTGCGGATCAGCGCGTCCAGGTAGCTGAACCAGTACTGCGGGTTGCCCCCCTCGGCGTTCAGAGCCGCTTCGAAATAGGGCAAGGCATCGAGCGGCCGCAGCAGCTGGATCGCCAGCAGCACACCCAGGTTGTGGTTGGCATCTGCATGTCCTGGCGTCATGGCCAGTACGGTGCGGTACAGCGCTTCAGCCTCATCAAACTCCCACGCCTGGTGGCAGCGGATGGCCTGCCCGAGCAGATCGTCGTCGGGTCGGGCCTCCGGATTCGAGGCGTCGGATGGATCAGTCATGACACAGCTGTCGGTAGGCATGAGGAAGATGGCTTGGAAATGTACGCCAACGAGGATAGCGGGGCTACCCCCCGTCCAAAGAGATGAATAGCACCGCATTCCGCTCTCATTTCCCCCCGCGGACCGGACGCCATGTAGGAATTTGCCCTACACGCCGCTACGCGCACTTCTCACGCCAAAGGCAGCCAGTTGCCGATTCAAGTTTCTGGGGTAGTCGACAGAATCAGGTCCATCGCCCCACGACGGGGCCAGTCCACTCGAAGGAGCCGAACATGACCGACGAACAACTGAGCGCTGAGATCCGCGAAGCCAACCTGACCTACCTGATGCTGGCGCAAAGCATGATTCGCAAGGACAAGGCCGAGGCCCTGTTCCGCCTGGGCATCTCCGAAGAGTCGGCTGACCTGATCGCTGCCCTGTCGCCGATCCAGATCTCCAAGATCGCCTCCGGCAACATGCTGCTGTGCCGCTTCCGCATGGACGACGACGTGGTCTGGAACCTGCTGACCAACCACACCACACGCAAGGTCGACAACGACGCCACCACCAAGCTGCACGCCAGCATCCTGATGTCCGGCCGTTTCGCCGAGTCGATCTGATTCCCAAGTTAGGAGCAAGCACCATGGCCACCCAGAAAAGCGTCCTGAACGAATCCCGCGAGATCGAGCGCGCCGTCGCACTGATCCAGCTCGGCGCGCGCCTGCAGGTGCTGGAGAGCGAGACCAACCTGTCCTATGAGCGCCTGCTGCGCCTGTACAAGGAAGTGGCCGGCCGCTCCCCCTCCAAGGGCCAGCTGCCGTTCTCGACCGACTGGTTCCTGACCTGGCAACCCAACATCCACTCCTCGCTGTTCCTCAACATCTACGAACACCTGACCAAGGTCAGCGCGCTCGAGGATATCGACGCCATCATGAAGGCCTACAAGCTCTACAGCGAGCAGATCACCGCCTGTGCCATGGAGCCGATCCTGTCGCTCACCCGCGCCTGGCGCCTGGTCAAGTTCATCGACAACAACATGCTGGGCATGACGCGCTGCTCCAAGTGTGGTGGCCACTTCGTCACCGAGCCGTACGAGAACTCGCGCCACTTCGAGTGTGGCCTGTGCTCGCCCCCGGCGCGCGCCGGCAAGAGTGCAGCCGCCGGCGGCATCCTGCTGCACTGAACCTCTCAAAGAAGGCGGCAAATTGCCGATAAAGGGTCCTTAGGGGCCCTTTTTCACGTTTGGCGCAGGGGCCGAATCCCCTAGAATGATTCGACAATATTTATCAGTTTGGTCCTGACGCCCCAGCTGCAACCTTCAACTCTGACACTGAAAGAACATGACAGTCATCATCGGTTATGTCGTCGCCATGGGTTGCATCTTCGGCGTCTATATCGTGCACGGCGGCAACATCGGCGTGATCCTGACCGCCCTGCCGTTTGAGTTGATCACGATTTTCGGCGGCGCCCTGGGCGCCTTCGCCGTCAACAACCAGCCCAAGGTGCTCAAGGCCACCATCGCCCTGTTGCCGCAGGCCCTCAAGAGCTCCATCTACACCAAGGAGCGCTACCTCGAACTGCTGGCGCTGCTCTACGACATCCTGCAGAAGGCCCGCAAGGAAGGCCTGATGGCCATCGAGAAGGATGTCGAGGCACCGCATGAGTCCGCCATTTTCCAGAAGTACCCCGGCGTCGGCAGCGATCACCACGTGGTCGAGTTCATGACCGATTACCTGCGCATGATGGTCTCGGGCAACCTCAACGCACACGAGATCGAATCGCTGATGGACAGCGAGATCGACACCCATCACGAGGAGGCCCATGCGCCGATTGCCGCGCTGACCCGCCTGGCCGGCGCCCTGCCGGCCTTCGGCATCGTGGCAGCCGTGCTCGGTGTGGTCAACACCATGGGCTCGGTGGGTCAGCCGCCAGCCGTGCTGGGTGGCATGATCGCTTCGGCCCTGGTCGGCACTTTCCTCGGCATCCTGCTGGCCTACGGTGTGGTGGAGCCTCTGGCCGGCGTGCTGGAACAGAAATCGGCCGATGCCTCCAAGGAGCTGGTCTGCATCAAGACCACGCTGCTGGCCAGCATGCAGGGCTACAACCCTTCGACGGCCATCGAGTTCGGCCGCAAGGTGCTGTTCTCGACCGAGCGCCCGACTTTCATCGAGCTTGAAAGCCATGTCCGCGGCAAGAAATAAGGCCGAGCAAGGTTGATATGGCATCCGACGCCAAGAAGCTCCAGCCCATCATCGTCAAGAAGGTCAAGAAGGGCGGCCATGGCGCCCACGGCGGCGCGTGGAAGATCGCCTACGCTGACTTCGTGACCGCCATGATGGCGTTCTTCCTGCTGATGTGGCTGCTGGGCTCGACCACGGAGGGCGACAAGAAGGGCATTGCCGACTACTTCAGCGCCCCGCTCAAGGTGGCCTTGGCCGGTGGCAGCGGCACCGGCGCCTCCAACACCATCCTGCCCGGCGGCGGTGCCGACCTGACGCAGACCGTCGGCCAAGCTGGCCGCGGCGACAGCCGGGAACTCGCGGCCCAGAAGAAGAAAGATGCGGAGGCAGCCCGGGCCGAGGCCGCCCGACAGGACGCCAGGAAGCTGGCCGCCCTGAGCGCCAAGATCAGTGGTGTGCTCTCCAACAACCCCAAACTGGCGGAGTTCAGCTCGCAGATCCGGCTGCAGATCACGCCCGACGGCCTGCAGATCCAGATCGTGGATGACCAGAAGCGCCCCATGTTCGACACCGGCAGCGCGGTGGTCAAGCCTTACATGCGCGACATCCTGCGGGAGATCGGCAACGCCCTGAGCGGTGTCGAGAACAAGATCAGCCTGGACGGGCACACCGATCGCGCCCAGTACGGCAGCGGCCAGCGGGGCTACAGCAACTGGGAGCTGTCGGCCGACCGCGCCAACGCGTCGCGACGCGAATTGATCGCCGCCGGCATGCCGGACGAGAAGGTGGCGCGGGTCGTCGGCCTGGCCTCCGCCGTACCGCTGGAGCCAGCCGATCCGCTGAGCCCGATCAACCGGCGCATCAGCATCCTGGTGATGACCCGGGAAGCGGAGGAGCGCCTGCTGGGCCTCAATCCGCTGCCTTTATCATCCATACCCGACACCGATACCGGGGAAACCACGTCCCGCTGACGGGCCCAGGCATCATGAAATCCGTTCATACTTGCGATAATCCGGCTCAAAGCCATTGAAAGGGTCACTTATGGCCAACCAGCTCCGATTTCTTGTTGTTGACGACTTTTCCACCATGCGGCGCATCGTGCGCAACCTGCTCAAGGAGAGCGGGTTCAGCGAGGCCGACGAGGCCGAAGACGGCGTGGTCGCCCTGCAGAAGCTGCGCGCCAGCAACTTCGACTTCGTTGTCAGTGACATCAACATGCCGAACATGAACGGCTTTCAGCTGCTGGCCGAGATCAAGAAGGACGAGAAGCTCAAGCACATTCCGGTTCTCATGGTGACGGCCGAGGCGCGCAAGGAAGACATCGTGCTGGCTGCCCAGCAGGGTGCCGCCGGCTACATTGTCAAACCCTTTACCAAGGCCACACTCGAAGACAAGCTGACCCACATCCTCAAGAAAATGGGGCTGCAGTGACCATGGAGACCGCCGATTCCGCACCCGGCCTGGGCGACGGGGCCAGCCCCGACGTCCACCACAAGATCGGCCAGCTGACCCGGCAGCTGCACGACACACTGCGCGAGTTGGGCCTGGCAGAAAAGCTGCGCGGCACAGCAGAAGAGCTGCCCGACGCCAAGAGCCGACTGTCCTACATTGCACGGTTGACCGGGGAGGCCGCAGAGAAGGTGCTGAACCGTGTCGACCAGGCCAAGAGCCAGCACGATCAGCTGACCGCCGAGACGCAGCGCATCAAGGCGCTGATGGTGAAGGATCCGGTCGCCGCCGTGGCCAAAGGCCACATCATGAACTTCCTGACCGATGTCGAGCAGGCCAACCAGACGCTGGACCAGCACCTGACCGAGATCATGATGGCCCAGGACTTTCACGACCTGACCGGCCAGGTGATCGCCCGCGTCGTCAATCTGGCGACCAACATCGAAGACCAGCTGGTGCAACTGCTGATCCAGACCGCGCCGCCGGACGCCGTGCTGCCCAAACCCACCGCCGCAGAAGGCCATCCGGTCCTGCAGGGCCCCGTCGTGAATGCGGAAGGCAATCCCGACGTCGTGACCAGCCAGTCCGAGGTGGACGACCTGCTCGCCAGCCTGGGTTTCTGAGCCCCAGCGCCGCGCCGGCGGCGATTCGAAAAGTAGCCGGCCAAACCCCCTCTTTTTGCCCTTTAGTTTGCCGGGTCGTTAACGACAATGGCGGGAACCTCATCGTCCCGCCACCATGGAAAGCAGTCAGGATCGCAACTTACCGGCCTCCGAGCGCAAGCTGCAGAAAGCGCGCTCCGAAGGCCAGGTTGCGCGCTCGACCGACCTGACGCACCTGGCCGTGCTGGGCGCCGCGGCTGCGGCCGTTCTCGGCCTGTCGCCCCTGCTGTTCGAGCGCCTCAAACTCGCCCTGAGCCAGCAACTTTCGTTTGATGCCGCCACTGTGCTGCAGCCTGGCACCATGATGGGCCGTCTGCAGGACATGGTCTGGACCGGCATGACTGGCGCCATCGCTTTCGCGGCCATCATCACGGTGGCCGTCGTGCTCAGCGCGATCGCCGGCGGCGGCTGGGTGGCCAGCCTGAAACCCGTCATGCCGGACTTCAGCCGGCTCAGCCCGCTCCAGGGCATCTCCGGTCTGTTCTCCAAGAAGAAGCTGGCCGAGATCGTGAAGATGACCCTGGTGTCCATCGTCCTGATCGCGATTGCCGGCATGTTCCTGAAATCGGGTGCCGGCACCCTGGCCAGCCTGGTACTGCAACCCTCCGTCTCGTCCCTGCGCCATCTGATGGACTGGCTGACCACCGGCATGGGTCTGCTGCTGGTGGTGATCCTGGTGGTGGCCCTGATCGACCTGCCGCTGCAGAACTTCCTGCACAAGTCGCAACTCAAGATGTCGCGCCAGGAGATGAAGGACGAGCACAAGGAGTCCGACGGCAATCCGCAGATGAAGGGCCGCATGCGAGCCAAGGCGCGCGAGATCGCGCAGCGCAGCAGCATCATGGCCGTTCCGAAGGCTGATTTCGTGGTGATGAACCCGACCCACTTTGCCGTGGCCATCCAGTACGACGAAGCCACCATGAGCGCGCCACGCGTGATCTCCAAGGGCGCCGACCTGCTGGCCATGAAGATCCGCGACATCGCCAAGGCACACGACATCCCGGTGCTGCAGTCGCCGCCGCTGGCGCGGGCCCTGTACGCCAATGCCGAACTGGACGAGAGCATTCCCTCCAGCCTGTACACCGCGGTGGCCCAGGTGCTGGCTTACGTCTACCGCCTGAAGGCCGCGCTGCGCGGCGAAGGCCCCATGCCCGGTGACCTGCCTCAACCTGAGGTACCGCCCGAACTCGATCCCCTGGCCAAGACCGCCAACGCCTCATGAACACGCAACTGAAATCCCTCCAGCAATGGTTCGGCAGCAACTCCACGATGCTGCAGGGTGTCGCCGCTCCACTGCTGGTCGTGGTCATCCTGGCCATGATGGTGCTGCCCCTGCCGGCCTGGCTGCTCGATGTTTTCTTCACCCTCAACATTTCCGTTGCCCTGATGGTGATGATGGTGGCTGCCTTCATGCTGCGGCCGCTGGACTTCGCCGCCTTCCCGGCCGTGCTGCTGCTCACCACGCTGATGCGCCTGTCGCTCAACGTCGCCTCCACCCGGGTCGTGCTGCTGGAAGGCCATACCGGCGCCGGTGCCGCCGGCGCGGTGATCGAGGCCTTCGGCCACTTCCTGATCGGCGGCAACTTCGCCGTCGGCCTGATCGTGTTTGCCATCCTGGTGGTCATCAACTTCGTGGTGGTGACCAAAGGTGCCGAGCGCATTGCCGAGGTGTCGGCCCGCTTTGCACTGGATGCGATGCCGGGCAAGCAGATGGCGGTGGACGCAGACCTGTCCGCAGGCACCATCGACGAGAAAGAAGCCAAGCGCCGCCGCGCCGAGGTGGCTGAAGAGGCCGACTTCTTCGGCTCCATGGATGGCGCCTCCAAATTCGTGCGCGGCGATGCCATCGCCGGCATCCTGATCCTGTTCATCAACATCATCGGCGGCCTCATCGTCGGCGTCGCCCAGCATGGCCTGAGCCTGGGTCAGGCCGCCGACAGCTACATCCTGCTGGCGGTCGGTGATGCCCTGGTGGCCCAGATTCCCGGCCTGCTGATCTCCGTGGCCGCCGCCATGGTGGTGTCGCGTGTCGGCAAGGAGCAGGACCTGGGCCGGCAGATCATGGACCAGATGTTCATTTCGCCGCGCGTGCTCGGCATCACGGCCGGCATCATGGGCGTGCTGGGCATCATCCCCGGCATGCCGCACCTGGTGTTCCTGTCCATCGCCGCCATCCTCGGCTATGCCGCCTGGGTGCTGGCCCACAAGCCGCCGCCGGCGCCCGTCGAGGAGGCGAAGCCGGTCACCGCGCCCGACGGCGAAGCCAGCTGGGACGATCTGCAACCGGTGGACCAGCTGGGCCTGGAACTCGGCTACCGCCTGATCACACTGGTCGACAAGAACCGCCAGGGCGACCTGCTCACGCGCATCAAGGGCGTGCGCCGCAAGTTTGCGCAGGAAGTCGGCTTCCTGCCACCGCCCGTGCATGTGCGCGACAACCTCGAGCTCAAGCCCAGCGGCTACCGCATCACGCTACGCGGCGTCATCGTCGGCGAGAGCGAAGCCTTTCCCGGCATGTACCTGGCCATCAACCCGGGCGGCATCACCACGCCGCTGCTCGGCACCGCCACCACCGACCCGGCCTTCGGCCTGCCGGCGCACTGGATCGATGAACGACAGAAGGAAGCGGCACAAATGGCCGGCTTTACCGTCGTTGATTCCGAGACCGTGATGGCGACCCATTTGTCACACTTGATGCAGGTCCATGCGGCGAAATTGCTGAGCCGCACGGAGACGCAGCAACTCGTGGAGCATGTCAGCAAGCTGGCGCCGAAACTGATCGAAGAAGTGGTTCCGAAAATGGTGTCGATCGCCGTCTTCCAGAAGGTCCTGCAGCTGCTGCTGGAGGAGTCGGTGCACATCCGCGACATCCGCACCATCATCGAAGCCATCGCCGAGCATGCCAGCGTCACCACTGACCCGGTGGAGCTGGCCAAGCGCGTACGGGTGGCCCTGTCGCCGGCCATCGTGCAGCAGATCTACGGCCCCTCGCGCGAGCTCAACGTCATTGCCATCGATCCGCCGCTGGAGCGGCTGCTGATGCAGGCCCTGGGCAATGCCAGCGGCCCCTCGCTCGACCCCGGCGTGGCCGACATGCTCAGCCGCAGCGCCGCCGAAATGGCGCTCAAGCAGGAAGAGATCGGCGTGCCAGCCTGCCTGCTGGTGCCCGACGCCATCCGCAACGCGATCGCCCGCCTGGTGCGCCGCGTCGCCCCCCGTCTGCAGGTACTGGCCCACAGCGAGATTCCTGAAACCCACACCATCCGTATCGGCCCGATTCTCAGAGGCGCAACATCATGAACATTCAACGCTTTCACGCTCCGACCTCTCGCGAAGCGCTCGCCAAGGCCCGCATGGCCTTCGGTGATGGCACGCTGATCCTGTCGAACCGTCCGACCGCCACCGGCGTTGAAGTGCTGGCCACGGGCGAAGAAACCCTCTCTGCCCTGGATCAACCGCAGGAGGCCGCAGCGGCCAAGCCAGCACGCGTCGCTCCTGCCGCCCCCGCCACCAAACCGGCGAAGAGCGCTGCACCGAGCACACAGGCCCAGGTGGAGCAGGATGCCGACCAGCTGGCCATGAGCACGCTGTCGTTCCAGGACTACGTGCGCGAACGCATGCTGCGCCGCCGCCAGGAGTCGATCAAGATTATTCCGCAGGACGAGGCGCCTGCCCCGGCATCGACCCGTTTCAGCGAAAAGCTCGAAGCCCTGCGCATGGAAGGTGCCGCCCAGGCCCGCCCGGCGCCGGCCGTGGCTGCCCCGCCTGCACCGCAGGCGCAGCAGCCAGCGGCCATGCCCAAGGGCATAGCCGACGAGCTGCACGCCATGAAGGAGATGATCGAGGAGCGCTTCAACACCCTGGCCTGGCTCGGCCAGGCGCGGCAGAACCCGATCCACTCCAACCTGATGCTCAAGCTCATCCGCGCCGGCTACTCTCCCGCCCTGGCGCGCGCCATGCTGGAGAAGCTGCCCGACAGCCTGGGTGCCACCGAGTCGGTGCGCTGGGTGATGGACGTGCTGGAGCGCAACCTCAAGACCGATGCCGGCAGCCGCTCGCTGCCGGAAGAGGGCGGTATCTACGCCCTGGTCGGCGCCACCGGCGTCGGCAAGACCACCACCGCCGCCAAACTGGCCGGCCTGTGTGCCCGCCAGTTCGGCCCGGCCAGCGTCGGCCTGATCACACTGGACACCTACCGCATCGGTGCCCACGAACAGTTGCGCACCTATGGCCGCATGCTCGGCGTGGTGGCCCACCTGGCCCATGACCAGGCCGCACTGCAGGACCTGCTCGGCCTGCTGGCCAACAAGAAGATGATCCTGATCGACACCACCGGCGTCGCGCCCCGCGATCCGCGCAAGCGCGAACTGCTGGAGGTGCTGGACCTGCCGGGCGTCAACCGCCTGCTGGTGCTCAATGCCGGCGGGCAAGGCGAGATCCTCGACGAGACCGTCGCCTCCTTCCGCGCCACCGGCGTGCAGCAGGCGGTGCTGTCCAAGATCGATGAGGCCGTCAAGCTCGGCCCGGCGCTCGATGCCGCCATCCGGCACCAGCTGCTGCTGCGCGGTGTCACCACCGGCCAGCGCGTGCCGGAAGACTGGGAGTCGGCCGATGCGTCCAAGCTGGTGCGCATGTCGATGCGCGCGCCCGGCAAGTCGGCCTACGACCCGCAGGCGTCCGACCTGGGCTTCATCTTCAGCCAGCCGGCCATGATGCCGCAGGGGATGCTCCATGCTTGAAACCGGTTTCCACCAAGGCGCTGGCCTGCAGGGACTGGCGTCACACACCGCGCCGCGGCTGGTGGCCATGGCCAGTCACGGCGATCGTGCGAGCGAACTGCCGCTGCTGTGGGACCTCTGTGCGGCCTGGACCGAGCTGGGTTACCCGGTCGTCGTGCTTGATGCCACGCACAGCGAAACGCCGCAACAACCCGGCCTGCAGCAGTTG
>CALRMF020000071.1:0-10828 GCA_943369035.1 Curvibacter sp. AEP1-3 | reverse complement strand
CATCATCGGTCGCGGCCACAACCGGCGTGTGCAACGCGGTAGCGCCATCCTGCATGGTGAAATGGATGCCTTCGAGAATGCCGGCCGCCAACCCGCCAGCGTCTACCGTGAGAGCGTGCTCTACACCACCTTGTCACCCTGCAGCATGTGCAGCGGCGCCATCCTGCTCTATGGCATCCCGAAGGTCATCATTGGCGAGAACCAGACCTTTCTCGGCGAGGAGGCGTTGCTGCGCTCGCGCGGCGTGCAGGTGGAGGTGCTGCAGGATGCCGACTGCATCGCCCTCATGCGCAGCTTCATCGCCAGCCAGCCGCAGCTGTGGAACGAGGACATCGGCGTGGATGCGCCGAAAGCATAGACGACCATGCAACGTCCCCCTCCCATTCCAGACAAGGAGCAGATCGCCCTGCTGGATCCGTTCGAACGCCTTGGCCTGGATCGCATCGCGTTGATCCACTCACCCGCTCAGGCGGAGCAGGCCTGCCGGGAACTCGCCCGTGTCCCGCACTGGGGCTTCGACACGGAGTCCAAGCCGACTTTCCGAAAGGACGAGGTATCCGACGGCCCGCACATCGTGCAGCTCGCCACGCTGGAGAAAGCATGGGTGTTCCAGTTGCACGACCGCGACTGCCGCGCCATGGTCGCCGAGCTGCTGGCGCTGCGCGGCGTCATCAAGGCGGGCTTCGGCCTGGGCGACGACCGCAAGCGCATCACGGCCAAGCTGGGCGTGGAGCCGGCCGACGTGCTGGAGCTCAATACCGTGTTCCGCCAACGGGGCTACCGCCGGGAAATGGGCGTCAAGGGCGCCGTGGCGGTGCTGTTCAAGCAGCGCTTCATCAAGTCCAAGAAGGCCACCACCTCCAACTGGGCCAATCCGCGACTGACTGAAGCGCAGGTGGTCTATGCCGCCAACGATGCCTGGGCGGCCATCCGCGTGTTCCACGCGCTGGGCCTGGGATGATCCAACAGGCTGTCAGACCCGGATTTCGTACATCGCATCGCCCATGTGACGATGCGGTCCGAACACCGCCACCACCGCCGCCGTCTCAGCGGTTTGCCATTGCTCGAAGATAGTGCGCTCGGCCTCGGTGAGCAGGTCGGGTGACGGTGCCTCGCCATAGGTGGCAACAATGCGCAGGTGGGCACGGTAGACCGGTGCCACCAGGTCGGTGTCGCCCAGCGTCGCCTCCAGCACCTGGCGAAAACGTTGCTCGGCTGCGCGGCGCTGCGCGTCACTGGTGTCATCGGCATCAAACAGGGTCAGGGTGTAGCTCATGCAGGAACCAAGCTTAACCGCACACGCGAGGCACGGCTTGCATCGCACGGTGACGGGTGTTGTGTACAGTGAGAGACTTGTGCGACTCGAGAGGTGAAATCATGGCGAAGACAAGCGAATGGCCCGGCAAGGTGTTTGCGCTGCTCAAGGTTGGCAACTCGTCGGCAGCCATTGCCCAGATCAAGGTGGCCCCGAGTGTGAAAGACCTCAAGCAACTGCAAGCCACCATCGCCGCCGCGAAGGTGACTGGCCGTTGGCGCGACGTGGACGTGGCCATCGAGGAAAACCTGGCCCTGCTGTCTGCGCCACGCCTGCACCGATCGCCCTGAACCAGCTCGTCCGAGGGAGCACGTCATGTCCGATTCGCCCGCCGTCACCACCCAACGCAGCATCTGGCTGCGCGCCTTGCTCATGTTGCTGATGGCCGTGGCCTTCCAGCTCGCAGCCACCGTGCTCTGCGCGCTGGCCGTGCTGCAGTTCGTGCTGGCGCTGATCAGCGCGCCCAATGAACGCCTGCGCCACTTCGGCCGCGGCCTGGGGCGCTACCTGGGGCAGATCGCCAGTTTCGTGAGCTTTGCCACCGAAGAGACGCCCTTCCCGTTCAAGGACTGGCCCGGCAACGATTGAACGCGGTGCCGGCCACCATGCCCGTCAAGCGCCTGCCTGACGCCCTCGCCCTGCTGCAGCGCCACGCCCGCCCGGAGCAGCTGGCCGGCCTGGCCCGCTTCGGCATCACGGGCGACAAACGGCTCGGCCTCTCCATGCCCGCCATCCGACAGATCGCGCGTACCTTGGGGCGCAACCACGCCTTGGCCCTGGCCTTGTGGGACACCGGCATCCCGGAGGCGCGCATCGTCGCTGGCCTGGTGGCCGAGCCAGACCAGCTGAGCGCGCGCCAGATGGACGCCTGGGCGCGTGACTTTGAATCCTGGGACGTGTGCGACCAGGTCTGCGGCAGCGCCTTCCTGGCCTCGCCCCGGGCCTGGCGCAAGGTTCAGGTCTGGGCCGGACGCCGTGACGAGTTCGTGCGCCGGGCCGCCTTTGCCCTGCTGGCCACGCTGGCCGTGCACGACAAACAGGCCGACGACGAGGTGTTTCTTGCCTGCCTGCCGCTGATCGAAGCCGCCGCTGGCGACGAGCGCAACTTCGTGAAGAAAGCCGTCAGCTGGGCGCTGCGCAACATCGGCAAACGCAACCCGGTGCTCAATGCTGCGGCCATCGCCACTGCCCAGCACATCCGGCAACAGGGCTCGCGCCCGGCCCGCTGGATTGCCAGCGATGTTCTACGCGAACTGCAGGGTGATGCCGTGCAAGCGCGGCTGCGGGCCAAGCTCCATGGAAGGCGCAAACCGCTTTGATATGCAGCGCCTCAGGCCGCGCGGCCGCGGCGTTTGACCAGCGAGGCCACCCCCACCAACAGCACCAGCCAGACCCCGGTTCGCAGCGCCATGGCCTGAAAGCTCTGCTCGGCCACGCCCTGGCCGGCCTGCAGCAGGTAGCCCACGCCGATCAGCACCAGCAGGTTGAGGCAAAAGATCGTCAAGCTGGCCGGCATGGCGCGCGGCAGATGACGCCAGATCAGGAACCCCGTAGCCAAATAGGCCAGACCCATGCCGGTGTTGTAGAGCAGCAGCGGCTGATACACCTCATAGCCTGGATCGGCCCCGCCCAGTACGCGCCCGCCGGCCAACAACGTGGCGGCGCCGAACAAGAGGGCCACGAGGGCCAGAATGGATTGCAAGAACGCCTGCAGACGAGCGGATGACATGGCTGATGAACTGGAAAACGGGTGCGGCGCCAAGTATCCGCAGCAGCGGGGGAGGCTGCACTGATATATCTCAAACCACGTGCATCTGGCTGCGCCCGCCCCCGCTCAGAGCCGCGCCGCCAGCCACGCCGCCTGGTTGATGGCGCGCTTGGCGTCCAGTTCGCCCGCCTCCAGCGCACCGCCGATCAGGTGCACCGTCTTGCCCTGGGCCTGCAGCTCATCCGCCAAGGTGCGCAGCGGCAGCTGGCCGACGCACAGTACGACCGTGTCACAGGGGATCCAGGTGGGGTTCTCGCGCTCCTTGCCGTAGCTGACCAGCAGGCCCCAATCTTGAATTGTCCCTGCGGTGAACGCACCAATGCGCTCATAGTTCACGCCGCCGATCATCCGCACCTGCTTCATCTTCAGCGCAGCGCGGTGAATCCAGCCGGTGGTCTTGCCCAGGCCCTCACCCAGCTTGCCGGCCTTGCGTTGCAGCAGCGTCACCTCGCGGGCTGGCGGAACCGGCCGAGGACCATCCGGGCGCAGACCGCCAGGGGCCAGGGCCGGGTCGGTCACGCCCCATTCGGCCTGCCAGGCCGGCAGGTCCAGCGCGGTGGTGTGGCCGTCGCTCACCAGGCACTCGGCCACGTCGAAGCCGATGCCGCCGGCGCCGATGATGGCCACACGGCGGCCCACCGGCCTCTTGTGCCGCAGCACGTCGATGTAGCTCAGCACCTTGGGATGGTCCTGGCCTTCTATCTTCGGGTCACGCGGCGTCACGCCGGTGGCCACCACCACGGCGTCGAAGCCCTGCAGGTCGGCCGCCTGCACCGTGGTGCCCAGGTGCAGTTGCACGCCGGTGGTCTGGATGCGGCGGGCGAAGTAGCGCAGCATCTCGTGGAACTCTTCCTTGCCCGGCACCGCCTTGGCCATGTTGAGCTGGCCGCCGATCTCGGCCGCGGCGTCGAACAGTTGCACCTCATGCCCACGCTCGGCGGCCAACGTGGCGGCTGTCACGCCCGCCGGGCCAGCGCCCACCACGGCAATGCGCTGACGCCGGGCCACCGGGCGGAAGACCAGTTCGGTCTCCTGGCAGGCACGCGGGTTGACCAGACAGCTGGCCACCTTGCGCTCGAAAATGTGGTCCAGGCAGGCCTGGTTGCAGGCAATGCAGGTGTTGATCTCGTCTGCGCGCCCCTGCGCTGCCTTCTTCACGAAGTGCGGGTCAGCCAGCAGCGGCCGCGCCATGGACACCATGTCGGCACAGCCCTCGGCCAGCACCTGCTCGGCCACCTCGGGCGTGTTGATGCGGTTGGAGGTGACCAGCGGCGTGCCGATGCCGGCGGCGGCAAACTCGGCCTTCATCTTCTGCGTCAGCCAGGCAAAGGCGGCGCGCGGCACGCTGGTGGCAATGGTAGGCACCCGCGCCTCGTGCCAGCCGATGCCGGTGTTGATGATCGTCGCGCCACTCTGCGCCACCGCCTTGCCCAGCGTCACCACCTCGTCCCAGGCACTGCCACCGGGCACCAGGTCGATCATCGAGAGCCGGTAGATCAGGATGAAGTCATGCCCCACCGCCTCGCGCGTGCGGGCCACGATCTCCAGCGGCAGGCGCATACGGTGGCTGTAATCACCGCCCCAGGCGTCCTCACGCTGGTTGGTGTGGCGGGCCAAGAACTGGTTGATGAAGTAGCCCTCAGAGCCCATGATCTCCACACCGTCGTAGCCAGCTTCACGGGCCTTGACGGCGCAGTTGACGAAGGCGCGTATCTGGCGCTCCACGCCACGCGCCGAGAGCTCGAAGGGTTTGAACGGCGAGATCGGCGACTTGATGGCCGACGGCGCCACCGCCAGCGGGTGGTAGGCGTAACGCCCGGTGTGCAGGATCTGCAACGCAATCTTGCCGCCGGCCTCGTGCACCGCACGCGTCACCACCTGGTGCCGGCGCGCCGCGCCCGAGGTGGCCAGCGTGCCGGCAAAGGGCTTGGCCCAGCCGGCGATGTTGGGTGCAAAACCACCCGCGACGATCAGGCCCACATCCCCTTCCGCGCGCTCGCGGCAGTACGCGGCCAGCTGACTCAGGTCGCGCCCGTCCTCCAGCCCGGTGTGCATGGAGCCCATGAGGACGCGGTTCTTCAGCTGGGTGAAGCCAAGGTCGAGAGGAGCCAGCAGGTGCGGGTAGCGAGCAAGCCCCGGTAGCAGCGTGTTCTGTGAAGCGGACATGAATCGGATGGGGTGGAATGGAAGGACGCTACCGGCTCAAGGGGGCCGAATCGGCCAGCCTGTGTGTCAGCACCGACGTTCTCAGTCACGCTTCAACTGCAACTCCGTGCCGTTGCGAAAAGCGGTGACCTGCTTGTCATCCCCCAGCACCAGCTTGACCTTGAAATCCCCACAACCGTTCAAAACTTCTGACAGAGCAACCTTGAACACCATGACCTTCTCAGTTTTCTCCTCGATGGAGATGGGCGCGGATGCCTTGGCGCAACCATCGGACTTCGGCCCGGCGGCATAGTTCTTCCACGTGCCGCCGCTCTCGGTGATCTCGAACGAAGAGCCCCTTACCAGCAACTTGGGCTGCGGACCGATGCTCCATTTGCCGAGAAAGGGGGTGATGTCCTGCGCGTGCACGCTGCACAAGCCGAACGTCAAGACGAACAACAACAGCTGACGCACGATGGATCTCCTTCGGAACGAATAGGGGTGACGAACGAAAACGCCTCTTAGATACTAAGGGAGTTCAAATCACGTTCCTCCAGTCGGTCATCAAACCGCCTGCCCCAAGCGCTTCACCCCCTCCTCGATCTTCGCCACATCCGCTGTGGCAAAGCTCAGACGCAGGGTCGACACATCCGGATTGCTCGCGAAGAACGGGGCACCGGGCACGAAGGCCACGCCCTTCTCGATAGCACGCTTGGCCAGTTCAGTGGCGTCTTTCAGCTTGCCGCTGGCGCCGGTGAGTCGGGCCCAGAAGAACAGGCCGCCGCCGGGCTGGGTGAATTCAATCGCGTCGCCCAGCTCACGCTTCAGGCTCTCGCCCATCACGCGGGCACGCTCGGCGTAGACCTGGCGCACATGGGCCAGGGTGGCGGGCATGCGGCCGGCCTTGAGGTATTGCGCCGCAGTGGCCTGGGCGAAGGTGCTGGTGTGGGCGTCGCTGAACTGCTTGCACATGGTGGCGCGGGCCAGCAGGTCGGGCGGGGCGATCATCCAGCCGACGCGCAGGCCGGGGCTGAGCACCTTGCTTAAGGAGCCGCAGTGCACCAACCAGTCGCGGCTGCCCGGCACCTGCGCGCTCAAGGCCAGCAGGCTGGGCGGCGGGGCCTCGCCGAAGTAGAGGTCGCCATAGGGGTCGTCCTCGATCACCACGGTCTGGGTGCGCACCGCCATCTCCAGCACCTGCTTGCGGCGCGCCAGGCTCAGCGTGGCGCCGCTGGGGTTGCCAAAGGTGGGGATGAGGTAGACGAACTTGGGTTTGTGCTCGGCCACCAGCTTTTCCAGTTCGTCGGTCTTGACGCCGTGCGCATCGATGGGTGCGGCAATCACCTGCGCGCCGTAGAGGCGGAAGCACTGGATGGTGGCCAGAAAAGTGGGGCCCTCCACGATGACCTTGTCACCCGGGTTGATGAGCGTCTTGCCGATCAAGTCCAGCGCCTGCTGGCTGCCGGTGGTGACGATCAGCCCGTCAGCCGCCACGCCCTGGGCGCCCTTGCTGGTCATGAAGGCGGCAATCTGTTCGCGCAGCGGGTTGTAGCCTTCGGTGGCGCCGTACTGCAGCGCCGGGCCGGGCTCTTCAGTCAGGGCCTGCTCGGTGGCGGCGCGGATGCCGTCCACGTCGAACATGGCGCTGTCGGGGAAACCGCCGGCGAACGAGATGATGCCGGGCTTGCCCAGCAGCTTGAAGAGTTCGCGGATGGCGGAGGTTTCTACGTTGTTCAGGCGGTCGGCAAATTGCATGATGTAACGAATTTCAAAACCCCTATTGTGGCAAGACTGCCACGGGTCGGCCCGGTGTGTCACTTTCGTGCGCCAAAATAGGCCCTGCTCACGCCCGACCGTCCATACCCATGTCCGACCTCTCCGTCTTCTTCCAATCCGTCAAGCTGCCCGTGATGCCGGAGGTCGCCCACGCGCTGATCCGCACCCTGCATGAAGAAGACATCGTGCTCGGCGATGTGCGCAACATCATCTCCAAGGACCCGACGCTCACGGCCAAGGTGCTGCGCGCGGCCAACAGCGCGGCCATGGGCCTGCGGCGCGAGGTCAACTCGCTGGACACGGCCATTGCCATGATCGGCATGGCGCAGGTGCGCACACTGGCGCTGACCGCCTGCATGAACGTCGCCTTCCCGGTGGCCGAGGGCCTGAACCGAACCGAGTTCTGGAAAGGCTCCATGGCCTGCGCCGGCTACGCGCAGTGGCTGGCTGGCACCGTAGGGCTGGACGGCCAGGAAGCCTGGCTGGCCGGCATGATGGTGCGCCTGGGTGAACTGCTCATCGTGCAAAGCCTGCCCGACAGCCTGGCCACCATCGAGCGCCAGCCGCAGCTCCCGGGCGAGCGCTGGAAGCGCGAACAGCAGTTGCTGGGCTTCACCGAAGCCCAGGTCACGGCCGAACTGGCGCGACGCTGGCGCTTCCCAGCCGGTATCGCGCGTGCGCTGGACACGGCGGCCGACCCGCTGACGGCCCAGCCCTTCTCCACGCTGGGCGCCGTATTGCACTTGGCAGGCTGGCTGGCCGACATGCCTTTCGTCGAGCCGGAAATCATGGATGTGCTGCCGCAAGACGTGGTGAGCCGGCTCGACCTCAACCGCGAGTGGCTGCGCAGCCACATGCCATCGCCCGACAGCTTCTTCGACATCTCGGGCCTGTAAGCCTTGGCCTGCGCTGCTGCTGCACCATGACGCCATCTGCCATTGCCTCGTTCTTTGCCACCCTGCAGGCGGCCAACCCGCACCCGGCGACCGAGCTGGAATACACCTCGGTGTTCGAGCTGCTGACGGCGGTGCTGCTGTCGGCCCAGGCCACCGACGTGGGCGTGAACAAGGCCACCCGCAAGCTGTTCCCGGTGGCCAACACGCCGCAGCAGATCCTCGACCTCGGGCTGGAAGGGCTGGAGAGCTACATCAAGACCATTGGCCTGTACCGCAGCAAGGCCCGTCACCTGATGGAGACCTGCCGCATCCTGGTGGAGCAACATGGCGGCCAGGTGCCGCGCAGCCGCGAGGCGCTGGAGGCGCTACCCGGCGTGGGCCGCAAGACGGCCAACGTGGTGCTGAACTCGGCCTTCGGCGAACCCACCATGGCGGTGGACACGCACATCTTCCGGCTCGGCAACCGCACCGGCCTGGCGCCTGGCAAGACGCCCTACGAGGTGGAAATGAAGCTGCTGCAGCGCGTGCCGCCCGACTACCTGCCCGACGCGCACCACTGGCTCATCCTGCACGGGCGCTATGTCTGCACGGCGCGTACGCCGCAGTGCTGGCACTGCCGCGTGGCCACCTGGTGTGACTTCACACCCAAGACGCCAGCGCCCTGAAACGCCATGCGCCTGGACTTCCGCCTTGACTCACGGATGCGCGACGATGGTTGATGCACGAACCGTGGTACTGCTAGCCAGCCTGATGGCCTCGCTGATGTCGCTGGTGCTGTTCTTCCAGTGGCGCAGCTACCCGGCCTCCATCCGCGGCCTGGGTCACTGGACGGCGGCGCCCTTGATGCTGTCCTGCACCACCCTGCTGGGCGCGCTGCGCGGCAGCCTGCCGGACCTGCTGACCATTGCCATTCCCAGCGTGCTGCTGTTCGCCGGCCTGTATCTGGCCTACCTCGGCACGCAGCGTTTTCTGGACCAGCCGGCAGCAGTGCCGCGCTGGACAGCCTTCATCACGCTGACTTCCATTCCGGCGCTGTGGTTCACCGTGGTGGAGCCGGATTTCCGCGCCCGGCTGCTGATCATGGCGCCGCCCATGGCACTGCTGCTGGCCCTGCACGCCCGCCTGATGTACCGTCACGGCCCGCGCAGCTTTGCCGGCCACCTGCTGCTGGGGGTGCTGAGTGTCGGCGCGCTCTACCAGCTGCTGCGCTTCATCGTGCTGGGCCTGGTACCGCCCGAACAGACGGGCTTCAATCCGGCGCTGCCGCCGCCGCTGTTCATCGTGGCCTATGTGCTGATCGTGCTGCTGATGTCGGTAGGGCTGGTGCTGCTGGCCAACGAACGGCTGCGCAGCGAATTCGCACAGCAGAGCGTACGCGACCCGCTGACCGACGCCTACACCCGCCACCACATGAACACGCTGTGCCAGCAGGAGCTGGCGCGCAGCCGCTACTACGGCCATACCCTGGCGCTGCTGCTGATCGATCTGGACCACCTCAAGTCCGTCAACGACACCTTCGGCCAGCAGCGGGGCGACCAGCTGCTGGTGGAGCTGGTGGCCCAGCTGAAGACGCTGCTGCGGCCGGATGACCGCTTGGGCCGCTACAGCGGCAAGGAATTCCTGCTGTTGCTGCCCAGGACTTCGTTGCCCGAAGCCCAGGCCCTGGCGGAACGCATCCGCCTGATGGTCGAGCGCACCTTCATCAGCCCGCGCTGCACCGTGAGCATCGGCCTGACCAGCAGCCAGCCCGATGGCGACACCCTGGACCGGCTGCTGGCCCGCGCCAACAAGGCGCTGGCCCTGGCCGAGGACCAGGGCTTCAACCGCGTCGAAACGGCCTGATCAGGCCTCTCAGCACACCAACTGCAACCACTCGCCACAGCCTGGCGCCTCGCGCGGCCACTGGTCGGCGCGCGTCAGAAGGGTGATGCCCTGCGCCAACAGCGTCAAGGCGCGGATGACACCGGCATGGGTGATCCACACCGCCTCACCGGTTTCAATGGCTTGCTGGGCCTGCTCGGCATGGGCCGCGGCGACACGCTGCAGCAACGCATTCACGCTCTCGCGGCCGCCGAAGCGGTGGGCGCCGAAGTCGGCCAACCAGGCATCGAAGGCCTCACGCGGGATGGCATCCCAACGCTGCCCCTCCCATTGGCCGAAATCCATCTCGGCCAGGCGGGCATCGAAGTTCAGCACCAAATCGGGCCGCAGCCCATGCAGGGCAAACGCGAGTTGCTCACATCTTTGTAGCGGCGATGCCAGCACTGGCAAGCCCTGCGGCAGCAGCGCTGCCAGCTGCGCGGCACAGGCCTGGGTGGCCTGGGCATCGGCCGCCAGGTCGCTGGCGCCGTAGCAGATGCCGGGCGCGACCTGCGGTGGTGCATGACGGACCAGCCAGAGCTTCATAGGCTCAGGCACAAGCCGAGGTAGAAGGCAATCTCTGCCACCTGCTGCGTGGCACCGAGGCAGTCGCCGGTGTAGCCCTGCAGCCGGCGTGCAAAGCGCCAGCCCAGCCCGAGCGTGGCCAGCACGGCCGCGGCCACCGCCGCCGCCCAAGGCACCTCGGGATAGAACCACTGCAGCACCGCCAGTGCCGCCAGCAGCCAGGCACTGGCCACCAGCAGGCTGGTGGTGCTGATCTGGTCGGCCAGCGGTTTGGATTTGGAGCGCGCCGTGTCACCCACGTGCGGCAGCAGGCGGATCAGCCCCAGCGGCAGGTAGCGTGATACCACGTGCGCGCCGAAGAGCGCAGCGCACGCCAGTTCTACATCGAGGTCGCCCAGCACGGCAAGCAGCGCCACCTTGGCCAGCAGGGCCAGCGCCACGGCCAGCACGCCGAAGGCACCCACGCGCGAGTCCTTCATGATGTCGAGCACCTGCTCGCGCGTGCCACCCCCCCCCAGGCCATCGGCCACGTCGGACAGGCCA
>CALRMF020000070.1:0-10872 GCA_943369035.1 Curvibacter sp. AEP1-3 | reverse complement strand
GACCGACATCAACGCACTCACCTGTCCCGCCGGCTCCGGCCCGCACTCGATTGCCGTTTCCTACGAGGCGGATCGCTACAACACCATCCCGACATCCGCCGGGGTGCCGACCGACTGCGTCGGCCGATCGCTACCGGCCCAGACCGCTTCCGTGGTGCAGATCACCAGCCCAACGACCACCGCCGCCAGCAACGTTACGTTCTACGAGGCAGACAACCGCTTCTACATTGACACCTCGGCCACCATCAGCAGCCCGGCGCTGTACTGCTTTGGCAATGGCAGCGGCAGCACCCCGCAGCCGCTGGTAGAAAACATCGAGGATCTCCAGCTCAGTTTCGGAACGGCGCCAGCCACGGGCGGCAACGGTACCGTGGCAGGCTACTTGTCTGCCGGCCAGATCGAAGCAGACAACACCGTAGTGAATCTGCCCACGGCACGCGAGCGCTGGGCCCGCGTCGTGACTGTACGCATCTGCGTGGTGGCGCGCAGCGAACAGGCCGTGGCGACCGACAGCGCCTCGGCACAGTACCTCAAGTGCGACGGCACGTTGGAGACATCGCCACCGGACCGGCGCCTGCGTCGCGCCTACTTCACCACGGTCACCCTGCGTAACCGGCTCTGAGAGCCAGTCGACATGCCATGAGCCTCTCCATCTCCAAATCCAGCCGCCGTCGTACCGATACCCGACCCAGCCGATCAACAGGCCAGCACGGTGTCGTTCTGATTGTCTCGCTCGTGATGCTCATGATCATTTCCATGCTGACGGTGTATGCCATGCGCAGCAGCACCTCGGCCGAGACCATGGCCAACAACGTCCGCATTACGGCCATGGGCACCCAGTCGGCGGAGATCGCGCTGCGCTACTGCGAGGAAGCCACCATCCAGATCGCCTCCAGCGCCGTGACCCTGAGTTCTGTACCGACCATCCAGAACTTCAGCTCGCCCCCGCTGTGGCAGAACCTGACCAACTGGGACAACACCCGCACCGGCGTCTTCGTGGTGCCGGCCACCGCCGTCAACCAGGCCGGCTTGAGTAGCGCCTACAACCGGGCTCCGGAATGCCTGGTCGAGCAGCTGCCGATGGCCAACGCCGACAGCACAACCAACACAACCGCCAGTTTCGTCATCACCGCCCGCGGGTTTGGCCCCGAAGTTGCCGCGGGCACCGGGCGGCCCGCGGGCAGCGAAGTCTGGCTGCAATCGACGCTGCAACTGAACTGACGAGGTAAGCACCATGCGCAGAAACCCGCTGATCTTCCGACGTGCAACGGCCTGGGCGTTGGCGCTGGGCCTGCTGTCCACCTCGACCTGGCTGAGCGCCCAGATGGCCACGCAGCCGCTGCTAACGCGTTCCTCGTCGGTAGAACCCAACCTGGTCTTCCTGTACGACGATTCGGCGTCCATGCCCGGCACCGGCATCTACCAGTACGGCGGATCATCCGGCGTCTTCGGCATGACCGGACCTGGGGGCGGCTCATCTTCACTGACGACCAACACCTATGCATCCCAGTCACCGTTCGTCAACCTGATTTACTACAACCCGAGGATCCGCTACAAGCTGCGCGTGGATGCCAACGGAAACGACATCGACACCAGCACGCTCGCCAACGGCACCACCTTCAAGGTCTACTTCTACAAGAAGACGTCGAGCAGTACCGCGGCCACGGTCTGGGATAACACGGGAAACAACCCGACATTGAGCAGCAGCTATTTCAATGGCAGCAGCGGCACCAGCTACCAACCTCCGGCGGTCGAACTGCAGGTGGGAGCCTCCACCAGCACGCCCTACCCGTTCACCGCCAGCAGTACCACGACTCACTACCCGAAGTTTCTGGGTCGCACTGACTGCGTGTCAGACGCCACGCGCTGTACCTGGGCCGAAGAGCTACGTAACTACTCCATCTGGAAGGCTTACCACAGCGACCGCGACAAGCTGGCCAAGACCGGCATTGGTCTCGCATTCAAATCCATTGGCCCTACCATCCGTGTCGGCTGGGGCCGCATCAACACACTGGATGGAGGCTCCCTGGACTCCGGCGTCTCTCTCTTCGACGCCACCACCAAGTCCGCCTTCTACACCTGGCTCTATGGCATCAGCGCGAACGTGGCAGGTACGCCCAACCGACTGGCGCTCGACACCGTGGGTAAGTACTTCAGCCGTTCCGACAGTGATGGTCCTTGGGGCACGACACCACGCGCTGCGTCCAAGGGTTCAAGCACCGTGGCCTCGCCGGTCAGCACCGAGCCCAAGACCAGCCACCTGAGCTGTCGCCGTTCCTTCGCGATGCTGATGACCGACGGTTACTACAACGACTCGGCCCCCAGCGTCGGCAATGTGGACGGCACCAACGGCCCGGTCATCACCAAGCCGGACGGTGGCACTTACCAGTACAACGCGTCGGCCTCGCAGAACCTGTACAAGGACTCGATCTCCAACACCTTCGCCGATGTGGCCTTCAAGTACTGGGTCAATGATCTGCGGACCGACCTGCCCAACAAGGTCCCCACCACCACCGCCAACGAGTCGTTCTGGCAGAACATGAGCTTCTATGCCATCGGGCTGGGTGTCTTTGGCACCCTGCCCCAGACGCAGGCCACCATAGACAGTATCAAGTCGGGTTCGACCGTCTGGCCGACGCCAGTCACCAACGACCCAAAGGCGATCGACGACATGTGGCACGCCACGCTGAATGCGAGGGGCGCCATGCTGACCGCCACCGATTCGCAGTCTCTGAATGACAGCGTCGACAGCATGATGGCGTCCATCAACCAGCTCACCACCACACAGTCCGGCGTCGCCGTTTCCACCGCCAGCCTGGAGACGGACACCCGCAAGTACACGCCGCAATACACCACGGCCGTCTGGACGGGGAATGTGACGGCGCGCAACCTCGACCCGGCCACCGGCAACGAGACCACCACCGCCTGGCAGGTGCTGGACAAGGACGAGACCGGAAAGATCTACAACGGCATCCCGGCGCATGGCAGCCGCAACATCGTCGTCGGCAATGCGGCCACCAGCGGTACCCGAGCCGTCAACTTCTTTCTGGCCGACATGACCTCGGCCGGCCTGATCGGCGACATGGTGGCCAGCGCCCGCACCACCAGCATGGTCAACTACCTGCGTGGCGACCAGAGCAATGAGGGTGACAGCGGCAGCTACCGCGCCCGTGCCTTCCTGCTGGGTGACATCGTCAACTCGTCGCCCGTCTTCATCAAAGGCAAACCGGGCCGGGAGTTGAGCGACCCCAGCCGCCTGGCCAGCCCCTATGTATTGGAGATTTCAGCCACGACCAACCCGCTGCCGGGTTCGGGCACCAGTTACACCACCTACCTGCAGACGCTGGCCAACCGTACCGAAGGCGCGCTTTTCGTCGGTGCCAACGACGGCATGCTGCACGTCTTCCGCGACGGCACGCCGTCAATCCAGGGTGGCGTCGAGACTTTCGCCTACATCCCCCGCACCATGCTGCCCAAGCTCCACCTGCTGGCGGACAAGCTGTACGGCCATCAGTACTTCGTGGATGGCCCCAATATCGAAACCGATGCCTACTGGGGCGGCAGTTGGAAACAGCTGCTGGTGGGCAGCACCGGCGCCGGCGCCAAGACCCTCTACGCACTGGACGTGACGGATCCGATCGCCATGGATGCCAGCAAGCTGCTGTGGGAAATCAACCCCAACACAACTGGATTTGCCAATCTCGGCCATGTGCTCTCCGACGTGCAGACCGGCCCCACCAACGGCAAAGACGACGATGGCAGCACCAGCAACGACAGCGTCTGGGCCGGCTTCTTCGGCAACGGCTATGAAAGCGCCAGCGGCACGGCCAGCCTGTTCGTGGTCAATTTGCAGACCGGTGCGCTGATCCGCGAAATCCAGACACCCACCGCGCAAGGCGGCCCGTGGAGCGCCACCGTCGGGGGCATCACCAAGACCTATAAGAACGGGCTCGGTGGCGTGAAGCTGATCCTGGACGCGAATGCCCAGCGGGTGGTCGGCGCCTACGCTGGTGACCTGCGCGGCAACCTGTGGCGCTTTGACCTGAGCGACAGCAATGCCGCCAACTGGACGGTCTCCCTGATGTTCAGCACCGGCTCGGAAGCGCCCTCGGCCACGGTGCCGACCGGCTATCCACGTCCGATCACGGCCCAGCCGGAATACGTCAAGCACCCCGACACCGGTCGCATCGTCGCCTTCGGCACCGGCAAGTTCTTCGAGGACGCCGACGTGCCACCACCCTACAACACGCAGGCGCTTTACGGCCTTTGGGACAAGACCGAGTTCGGCAGTGCGCTACCAGGCAGCGGCTACCCGATCGTGGCAAGTTCCCTGGTGGAGCGCGCCTTCACCACGGTGGATGGCGTCACCGACATCACCCAGCCAGACGGCACAGCACCAACACCGATCGACTGGACCAGCAAGAGCGGCTGGTTCGCCAACCTGCCCAACAGTGGGGAACGACTGGTCTACCCAATTGCCAAGATCAGCAACCGAAACTCCCGGGTTCTGAAGTACGACACCCTCTCACCCGCCAATGTGTCGCTTGATGCGTGTACGCAGGCAGGCACCGGCACCCAGTGGAAGATCTCCATGGACGGGCTGCATGGCGCCAACCCGGGCAAGGCCCCCGACATTGACCCAGCCAACTGGGCTCCCATCTCCGGAGACAACTACAACATGGTGACGCAGGGCGTCGCAACAGGTCGGAGCACGACCATGCGGATCGCCAGCCGGACATCGACAACCGAGCAGAGTTTTTCGACGATTCAGGGTGGTGACGCTTCCGCCAAGGTGGAAACCTACCGCTGCCAGATTCTGGGCAACTGTCCGCCGGTCACGCCTCCCCCGCTGGGCCCGCTGCGCACCATCAATTCGCGCGAATGGCGCCAGTTGTACATGCGTTAAAGTCAGCCCCGATCCTTGGAGTCCCCCGATATGCGCTACTGCTCCTTCCCTGCCACGGCCCGGCGTCAGGTGTACGGCTTCACACTGATTGAGGTCATGATCGTCGTGGCCATCATCGGCATCCTGGCGGCCATCGCGCTGCCACAGTACACCGAGCACGTGGCCCGCTCGCGCCGCGCTGACGCCCGAACCCAGTTGCAGGCCGCAGCCCAGTTCATGCAGCGCTTCTACTCCGCCAACGACCGTTACGACGTGGATCGCGCAAACAACGGCGTGCTGACGCAGATGCCTGCCAACCTGCAGCGTGCGCCCGCCGACGGCACCGCGGTCTATACCCTCAGCACCTCCAACCTGACCGCCACCACCTACACCTTGTCCATGGCGCCGGTCGCGGGCCTGGCCATGCAGAGCGACCGCTGCGGTACCTACACCCTGAACGAGCGCGGCGTGCGCGGCAATGTGATCAACGGCACCGCGGCCAGCGCCAGCGTACGCGATGGCTGCTGGCGCTGAGTCGAACTTGAACGCAACCAATGCATTTGACGCTCCGGGCAGTCCCTGCCCGGATGAGATGCGCCAGGCCCTCGCCCTCGCCGCCCAGGCGCGCCTCCTGTCGCCGCCCAACCCCGCGGTCGGCTGCGTCATCACGTCCGCCGACGGCCGCCTGCTGGGCAGCGGGCATACCCAGCGCACCGGCGGGCCGCACGCCGAGATCGTGGCACTGCGTGACGCACAGGCGCGTGGGCACGACGTGCGCGGGGCCACGGCCCATGTGACGCTGGAGCCTTGTGCTCATCAGGGCCGCACCGGGCCGTGCTGCGACGCGTTGATCGCAGCCGGCATCCAGCGGGTAGTGGCATCGCTCACCGACCCCAACCCCAAGGTAGCAGGCGAAGGCTTCGCCCGGCTGCGTGCGGCCGGCGTGGCGGTGGACGTGGGCCCGGGTGCGGCCGAGTCACGCGAGCTGAACCTCGGCTTTTTCAGTCGCATGGTGCGTGGCACCCCTTGGGTGCGCATGAAGGTGGCGGCCTCGCTCGATGGCCAGACCGCGCTGGACAACGGCGTCAGCCAGTGGATCACCTCCGAGCCGGCCCGTACCGATGGCCATGCCTGGCGCGCACGCGCCTGCGCCGTACTCACCGGCATTGGCACCGTGCTGGAAGACAACCCGCGGCTGGACGTGCGGGCGGTGGAGACGCCACGCCAGCCGCAACTGGTGGTGGTGGACAGCCGGCTGGAAACGCCACTCGACGCTCATCTTTTCATAGCAGGTCGCGCCCTCACCATCTACGCTGCAGTGCCAAATGATGCAAAAAAAGCAGCGCTGGAAGCGCGCGGCGCCGCGGTGGTCTACTGCCCCGGCCGTGCGCCGGGCACCGAAGGCAAGGTCGACCTGGCCGCCATGCTGCGCGACCTGGCGGCGCGCGAGGTCAACGAAGTGCATGTGGAAGCTGGCCACAAGCTCAACGGTTCGCTGGTGCGCGAGGGGCTGGTGGACGAATTCCTGCTTTACCTGGCCCCCAAGCTGCTCGGTACGGGGCGCGGCATGGTCAACATCGGGCCGCTGACGGCTCTGTCGCAGGCGGTGGAACTGGAATTCCGTGACACCACCCTGATCGGCCCGGACCTGCGTGTCCTGGCCCGCCCACCGGGGCGCGACCGCTTCTAAAACCAGGGAATCCGGGCCCGCCCCGGCCGCCGGGTCCATTCCCTGCGAAAATACGAGGATGTTCACCGGAATCATCACCGCCGTGGGGCGCATCGCCGCCGTCCACGATCTCGGCAGCTCTTTGACGCATGGCAAGCGCCTGACCATCGAGTGTCCGCCCGCCTACCTCGAAGACGTCGGACTGGGGGACAGCATCGCGCTGAACGGCGCCTGCATGACCGTCACCAGCTTCGACGCCGCCGCCGGCCGTTTCGCCATCGACATCTCGGCCGAATCGCTGACCAAGACCACCGGTCTGGACACCCCGGGCCCCATCAACCTGGAAAAAGCCCTGCGTGCCAACGACCGCCTGGGCGGCCACCTGGTCTCCGGGCATGTGGACGGCATCGGCCGCGTGACCCACTTTGCCCAGGTGGGCGAGAGCTGGGAGTTGCGCATCCTGGCACCGCTGGCCCTGGCCAAGTACCTGGCGTACAAGGGCTCGGTCACCGTCAACGGCGTGAGCCTGACCGTCAACCGTATCCAGGACCAAGCCGACGGCTGCGAACTCAGCATCAACCTGATTCCCCACACGGTGCAGAACACCGCCCTGGGCTCGCTCAAGGCCGGCTCTGGCGTCAACCTCGAAATCGACCTGATTGCCCGCTACGTCGAGCGCATGCTCGGCAGCGCCCCCACCTCCGAGAAAGCCCACGCATGACTGCCCCCACCCCTGTTGCCATCTCTCCCGTCGAAGACATCGTGGCCGAGATGCGCGCCGGCCGCATGGTCATCCTCGTGGACGAAGAAGACCGTGAGAACGAAGGCGACCTCGTGCTCGCCGCCGACCACGTGACGCCGGAAGCCATCAACTTCATGGCCAAGTTCGGCCGTGGCCTGATCTGCCTCACGCTCACGCGCGAGCGCTGCGAGTACCTGCGCCTGCCGCCCATGGCCGCGCGCAACGGCACCGTCTACAGCACCGCCTTCACGGTCTCCATCGAAGCCGCCACTGGCGTCACCACCGGCATCTCGGCCGCCGACCGCGCGCGCACGGTGCAGGCCGCCGTGGCGCCGAACGCCAAACCCGAGGACCTGGTGCAACCCGGCCACATCTTCCCGCTGCAGGCGGTGGACGGCGGCGTGCTCATGCGCGCCGGCCACACCGAAGCCGGCTGCGACCTCGCCGCCATGGCCGGCTGCTCGCCGGCCGCCGTGATCTGCGAGATCATGAAGGACGACGGCACCATGGCCCGCCTGCCCGACCTGCAACTGTTTGCTGCGGAGCATGGCCTGAAGATCGGCACCATTGCCGACCTCATCAAGTACCGCAGCCACAACGAATCGCTGATCGAGAAGGTCGGCACCCGTACCCTCAGCACCGCCTTCGGCGAATTCACCGCCCACGCCTTCCGTGACAAGCCCAGCCAGGGCGTGCACCTGGCGCTGGTCAAGGGCCAGTGGAGCGCAGCCGACACCGTGCTGGCGCGCGTGCATGAACCGCTGTCGGTGCTCGACGCGCTGGAGGTGGGCCGTACCATGCACTCTTGGAGCCTGGACGCCTGCCTGTCGCGCATCAACGCCGAAGGCCGCGGCGTGGTGGTGCTGCTCAACTGCGGCGAGAGTGCCGACCAGCTGCTGGCCCAGTTCGAAGGCACGGCGCGTGCCGCCCAGGCGCCCGAGCGCGGCCGCATGGACCTGCGCACGTACGGCGTGGGCGCGCAGATCCTGCGCGAATGCGGCGTGCACAAGATGAACCTGATGGGAAATCCGCGACGCCTGCCCAGCATGGTCGGTTACGGCCTCGAAGTCGTCGGCTACATCAGCAAATAACAACAGCAAGGAAATTCACATGTTCGGCGCAGACAAGGGAAGCCTGGCTTCCGACGACCAGCGACTCGATGGCAAGAAGCTCTACATCGGCATCGTGCAGGCACGCTTCAACGAGGCCATCACCAACGCCTTGGCCGAGGCCTGCAAGGCCGAGCTGACGGCGCTGGGCGTGCAAGACAAGCACATCGACCATGTTCTGGTGCCCGGCGCGCTGGAAGTGCCGGTGGCCCTGCAGGCCATGGCCGAGAAGAACCAGTACGACGCGCTGATCGCCCTGGGGTGCATCATCCGTGGCGAGACCTACCACTTCGAGCTGGTGGCCAACGAATCCGGCGCCGGCGTCACCCGCATCGCGCTGGACTACCAGCTGCCGGTGGCCAACGCCATCCTCACCACCGAGAACCTGGAACAAGCCATTGCCCGCCAGACCGACAAGGGCCGCGACGCCGCCCGCGTCGCGGTGGAAATGGCCAACCTCTTGAACGACCTCCAATGAGCGAGAACCCATACTCTTCCAAGCGCCCGCCGCGCCAGTCGCGCACCGGCCTGACCAGCACCGGCGCGCGCAAGGCCGCCAGCAAGTCCGGCCGCACCCGCGCCCGCGAATTCGCCCTGCAGGCGCTCTACCAGCACCTGGTGGGCAAGAACGACACGAGCGCCATCGACGTCTTCACGCGCGACCTGGCCGGCTTCAACAAGGCCGACGCAGCGCACTACGACGCGCTGTTGCATGGTTGCGTGGCCGAAGCGCAGGCCATGGACCAGCTCATCCTGCCGCTGCTGGACCGCAAGCTGGAGGAAATCTCGCCCATCGAGCACGCCGTGATGTGGATCGGCGTCTACGAATTCCGGCACTGCCTGGACGTGCCGTGGCGCGTGGTGCTCAACGAATGCATCGAACTGGCCAAGGAGTTCGGCGGCACCGACGGCCACAAGTACGTCAACGGTGTGCTCAACGGCCTGGCGCCCCAGCTGCGCGCCGCCGAGGTGGCGGCGGACCGCAGCGCTGCGCCCCGCGCCTGAGCCGCCCACGCATGCGTATTGCCCGCCGCGCCGAGCGCATTGAACCGTTCTATGTGATGGAGGTGGCCAAGGCCGCCTCCACCCTGGCCCGTGAGGTGGCGCACAGCGATACGCCGATGATTTTCCTCAATATCGGCGAGCCCGACTTCACCGCCCCGCCGCTGGTGCAAGAAGCGGCCGAACGCGCCGTGCGCGACGGCCGCAGCCAATACACCGACGCCACCGGATTGAACGCCCTGCGCGAGCGCATCAGCGCTTGGTATGCGCAACGCTTCGGCCTGCGTGTGCCGGCCAGCCGCATCGTGGTGACGGCCGGTGCCTCCGCTGCGCTGCAGCTGGCCTGCCTGGCATTGATCGAGGCTGGTGACGAGATCCTGATGCCGGACCCGAGCTACCCCTGCAACCGGCATTTCGTCAGTGCCGCCGAAGGCACGGCGGTGCTGCTGCCCACCTCGGCGGCCGAGCGCTTCCAGCTCAGCGCCGACAAGGTGCAGGCGGCCTGGGGCGACAAGACCCGCGGGGTGCTGCTCGCCTCCCCCTCCAACCCCACCGGCACCTCGATCGACCCGGCCGAGCTGCGCCGCATCCATGAGGTGGTGAGCGCGCGCGGCGGCATCACGCTGGTGGACGAGATCTACCTGCCGCTCAGTTACGACGAGCGCTATGGCCAGAGCGCGCTGGCGATCAGCGACGACATCATCAGCATCAACAGCTTCTCCAAGTACTTCAACATGACGGGCTGGCGCCTGGGCTGGCTGGTGGTTCCCGAAGCCCTGGTGCCGGTGGTGGAGCGACTGGCGCAGAACCTTTACATCTGCCCGAGCACCATCGCCCAGCACGCCGCGTTGGCCTGCTTCGAGGCCGAAAGCCTGGCCGAGTACGAGCGCCGCCGCGCCGAATTCAAGGCTAGGCGCGACTTTTTCATCCCGGCCCTCAACGCCATGGGATTGAAGGTGCCGGTGATGCCGGACGGCGCCTTCTACGCCTGGGCCGACTGCACGCAGGCCTGCGCCAAGCTGGGCGTGAAGGACAGCTGGGACCTGAGCTTTGCCCTGATGCAACAGGCCCACGTGGCGGTCACGCCGGGGCGTGACTTCGGCAGCGCCGATACCGGGCGTTTCATCCGCTTCTCCACCGCCAATTCGCTGGCACAACTGCAGGAAGCGGTGGCCCGTTTGCAGCGTCTGCTAGCCTGAAAACACCATGGCTTTTGAATTCGCCATCCGCGTCTACTGGGAAGACACCGATGCTGGCGGCATCGTCTTCTACGCCAACTACCTGAAGTTCTTCGAGCGCGCCCGCACCGAGTGGCTGCGCACGCTGGGCGTCGGCCAGCAGGCCCTGCGCGACAGCACCGGCGGCATGTTCGTGGTCAGCGAAGCGCAACTCAAGTACCACCGCCCGGCCCGGCTCGACGATGAACTGATCGTTCCAGCTGCATTGCAAGAGAGCGGCCGCGCAT